>NZ_JAFCAC010000081.1:0-16076 GCF_018588165.1 Thermoanaerobacter sp. CM-CNRG TB177 | reverse complement strand
CCTTGTAATGTAACTTTTTTACTCTAATATTTATCTCATTTTGCAATCACCTATATATCTACATTTATTATCTCACTTTAACCGCTATTTATTAATCGAATTTTAATTGACTTTTAACACCCTCACCTCCTTACAACAAAGGAGATAAAAAAACCTTTGACCTCAATTCCTATAAGGAATTAAGTCAAAGGTCTTGCCCTCCGCAATTATAAACCTGGAGGATAAAGCCAGGTAATCACAACGGATTACCGTGATGATGGCTTTATCTTTCGGCTACTCCCCTTTAACGTAAAGAATAATCTAATTTTTTATTTTCAATACTTAATTATATAATAAAAAATACTATTTGTAAAGAACGGATCTATTCGTGATGTGGTCAAAAGTTACTAGGTAAATAATACGCTGACGTTTTGCACAGTTCGCTTCGGTGATACTACCCTGATGAAAAAAATAAAAAGCCAGGAATTGAAGTAAACTGAGGTGAAGATTTTGAGTTTACTCCATGTCTAAAAACATATTAATCACAAACCGCAAATTATCAAACCTAAAGAGTGAAAAGTTATCCCAAAAGATGCAGCTACCACATACCATCAACTTACCACCAGAGTCAAATCTCTTCTGGGCAATTAAAATAGGCGAATTTTTATTACTATCAGTAAAGCTTGTTTCTCTTCCTCTTAGTACCACATCTACCTCATCTTCAATATGAAGGGGAGCTGCATATGGAAATACCACTTCTTTTACATCCTGATTATAAAGTTCAATATTGTCTGTAGTGATTATCAAAAAGTCATCTTCTAAGTAAAATTTCTCATCTTTAACGCCTTCTGGTAATATATAAATTCCATAATCTCTCGTTATCCCGTTACAAATCTCAGATACTCCGTCTTTATTTCGAAAGTGTGTCGTAAAAATGATCTTCTTTTTATAACTTTCCAATAATTTTCTTATTTCCTTTTTTTCCTCATCAGTAAAAGGATTTTCTGGATAGTTAAACACTATTACATCATACTCAAAAAGCTTATCAAAATCTTCTACCTCTTCCATTATAACTCCTTTTTTAGAAAGTTCCTTATAAAGCCCTGAAAAGTAGTATCCATCTGACAGCAAAAACTCCCGATGTGTTGCACTCCATGCAACCTTCATCCTGCTTCCTCACCCAGGACAATGAAATTAACTTTGCCATAAATAAATTTTATTTATTTTATCCCATTTTGTCAAAAGGCTTACAAATGCCTAATTTGAAGTAAAGTTGCCTGTAAAATATAAGAAACAAGAAGCCAGTTCTTTTAACAAAGAACTGGCCCTTATTTATTTTATAAAAACCTATTTTATTTTGGTGCCTATTGATACCTGATAAATCTATAACAAAAAGAAAAAACACTCATCTATATTATTAAAACTCCCTATTTTTATAAAATTTTACAGATAATAAATAGGAAATCGTCAGTATAATAAGAGCTATAGCAGTTATAAGCAGCATCTTTACTGTATCTGATTGATCCATTATAAAAGATATAATAATCTGAAACCAATCGTAATTTATAAGTTTTTTAAAAAGTTTTATAACATAAGATATGCCATAAGAAAACCCAAAAATCAAAATAATGTACATAATCCCAGAAAAACCATGTCCAAATTTAAACATTAAAGGAAGGTATATGCCATTTAGAAAACTCACCGCCAGTATGCCGTAAATTACAGCTTTAAAATTGATAGGATATACATGAATAGGAAAGCCTAGTACTTTTGTGGCTGCTGCAACTAACAAATAAATAGCTATGCCTATTGCTGAATAGACAAATATAGACAGGTATTTTGCCAATACAATTTCATGCCTTTTTAGAGGCAAACTATTTAACAAAATATCAGCTTTGTTTGTCTCATCAGCTGAGCTCGTTACTATCAGCCCCATGTATGCCATACCCACCATTATTACTACCGCTGCGAAATTTCTTGCTTCTTCTGGGAAAGTCAGCACCCATACTATAAGAAAAGCAGCAGCAAGCAGTAAAATTTTTTTGCTTATCAGTATATCCTTTAAAATCAAACTGAACATTTAAACTCCTCCTTTGTAAAATATAACATCACATCTTCTAAAGTAGGTTTCTCAACAATGACAGTATCTTTTAAAAGCTTTTTTATTTGCTTTTTATCCTTCACTAATCCTTCAAACCCAAACTTATTTTCCTTAATTCCTACAAAATATTTTTTAGTATCCTCATTTAAAACGTCTTTGCTCCCCTTGACAATGCCGTAATTTTCTATAATTTCATCTTTTGCGGTGCTAAATATTATTTCACCTCTATTAATCAAAGTAATGTAATCGGCAACTTTGCCTAAGTCAGAGGTTATATGAGTTGAAAAGAAAATACTTTTGTTTTCATCTTGTATTAAAGAAGAAAAAATGTCCAAAAGCTCACTTCTTATCAAAGGATCCAGCCCTGAAGTCGGCTCATCCATAATGAGAAGTTCAGCCCTATGGGACAACGCTATGGCAAGGGCAAATTTTATTTTCATTCCCCTGGATAAACTCTTTATCTTTCTTTTAACAGGTAAATCAAATTCTTTTAAATACTTCATAAAAGCTTCCTCATCCCAGTTTTTATATAGGGGTGCTATAACTCTTTTCATCTCTGAAATAGTTAATTCTCCATAAAAATAGCTCTCTTCATATACAAAGCCGATTTTTTCTTTTATTTCCCTTTCATGTTTTATATTGTCCAACCCAAAAATCTTGATTCCCCCTCCATCTCTTTTTAGCAAATTCATAATAAGCTTAATAGTCGTACTTTTCCCTGCCCCATTAGGCCCAATGAAGCCCATAATAACCCCTCGTGGCAGCGAGAAACTTATATCTTTCAATGTAAACCCTCTAAAATTCTTCCTTAAATTCTTAACTTCCAAAATTGGCTCCACCTTTTAGACCTCCTTATACAAAATCTCTAACATCTCTTTTATCTCTTCTAAGGATAAGTTTACTGCTTTTGCAGCTATAATCGCTTCTACTAATTTTTCTTCTACAATTTTTAGCCGTTTCTCACGCATTAATTCCTTGTTTTGCGCTGCTACGTAAGTACCCTTTCCCGGAATTGTAGCAATGAATCCTTCTTTTTCAAGTTCATCATAAGCCCTTTTTGTCGTAATTACACTTATCTGCAGCTCTTTTGCCAAATTCCTAATAGACGGAAGCAGTTCTCCCTCTTCAAGTTCACCCTTTAAGATTGCTTCTTTGATTTGTCTGACAATTTGTTCATATATGGGCTCTTCCGATGAATTTGAAATGATAATGTTCATCTATTACAACCATCCCTTTTATGTTATTACTGTATATGTACATTATATACAGTAATGACGGTTTTGTCAATATCGTAATTAAAATTTGCCTAGGACATAAATATCTATAATAAGACAATTATGAATTGAAGAGAAAAATATTAGCAATAGGGGAATATAATATTGAACTAAAAATTTATGTGTATTATAATACACATTAGGAGGTGTATAAAATGAGGACGAACATAGTTATAGATGAAAGCCTCATTAAAGAGGCCTTAAAACTTTCTGGATTAAAAACTAAAAAAGAAGTCGTTAATTTGGCTCTAAAAGAATTTGTGGAAAGCAGAAAAAGGAAAAATCTAATGGAGTTAAAAAGCAAAATACAGTTTGATGAGGATTATGACTACAAAAAGATGAGGGAAGGAAAATGATTTTAGTAGATACATCCGTTTTAATAGCCTTTCTTAAAGGCATAGAAAATGAAAAGGTAAAAAAGTTTGAAGAGGTAATCCAGAACAATATTCCTTTTGGAATTAACAACTTCATCTATCAAGAAATACTGCAAGGTGCCAAAACGGAAAAAGAATTTAATTTACTTAAAGAATACCTAGGAACTCAAAAATTCTACGATTTAAAACATGGCATTAAATCTTATGAAAATGCCGCAAAACTATATTTCAAGTGCAGAAAAAAGGGAATTACTATCAAAAGCACTATAGACTTGCTCATAGCAGAGACAGCTATTGAAAACAATCTATACTTGCTGCATGATGACAGAGATTTTTCACTAATCGCGCAAGTTGATAAGAGATTAAAAGAATACTAAAAAAACAAGAGTCAATTTCTTGGTAAATGCCAACCTTGATTTTTCATTGAAAAAAGTATATGTTTGAAATATAATTTAGAAAGTTAGAATTTTAAACTTTATGAGGAGATAATAATGTTTGTGAAATTAAATAAGGAAATTTCAAGCTACAATTCCAAGTAAGTTAGTTAAAAAATTGAATCTACAACCTGAAGATTTGTTAAAAATAGAAGAAATAGATGGGAAAATTGTAATTACTCCTGTTGTAGCAATGCCTAAGGAACAATTATGGTTTTATTCTTCAAAATGGCAAAGAGAAGAGGCAATTGTTGATAAAAACAACAAAGAAGGAAAAGTTAAGACTTCTGATTCAAAAGAAGAGTTATTTAAAGAATTGGGGCTTTACTTGAGGCTAGTATAACAATGAATATTTGAATGACACGGCAATATTACAAAGATGGTATTCTTTTGCGTAATATTGGAGAACATGATAAAACGCTCAAAAACCCTTGAAAAAGCCTATGCAAAAGTCATGCATAGGCTTTTTCAAGCTATATTTTGGGTGAACCTATTGTTTTTCTCTTTTTTAAAATATTTTTTATATCTATCGCTTCATATACATCTTTTTCTATCACATCGCTGAATTTTTTAAGTTCTTCAAGTGATAAATCTTCAATAGCTAAATTTCGTTCTAATGCATATAAAACTACTTTGCCTGCAATTTCATGGGCGGTCCTAAAAGGAATGCCTTTTTGTACAAGATAGTCTGCAAAATCTGTAGCATTCATATAACCATATTTTGCAGCTTTTTCCATCTTGTCAGTTTTTACTTTAATTGTCTTTATCACCTCAATAAATACTTTCAAAGACATTTTTAAAGTGTCTATTCCATCAAACAAGGCCTCTTTATCCTCCTGCATGTCTTTGTTATATGCAAGAGGGAGTCCTTTCATCACAGTAAGTATTGTAATCAAATCGCCGTAAACCCTGCCGGTTTTGCCTCTTATAAGTTCTGCTGCATCAGGGTTTTTCTTTTGTGGCATCATACTGCTTCCTGTTGAGAATCTATCGTCCATCTCAATAAAATCAAATTCTTTTGTAGACCACAAAATCAATTCTTCACAAAATCTACTTAAATGCATCATCGTAATAGAGGCAAAGCTTAAAAATTCTATTACAAAGTCTCTATCGCTTACACCATCCATGCTGTTTAAAGTTATATCATCGAATCCTAAAAGAGATGCCACATATTTCCTGTCAATATCAAATGTAGTACCTGCAAGTGCACCAGAACCCAAAGGCATTACATTGACCCTTTTCACCATATCCTCAAGCCTTGATAAATCTCTTTTAAACATTTCAACATAGGCAAGCAAATAATGCCCAAAAGTCACAGGCTGTGCCCTTTGCAAATGCGTATATCCCGGCATAATCACCTTTTTATAAGTTTCAGCCATTTCTTTTAAGGTATCAATAAGTTTATTTAAATCCTCTTTTATTTTGTTTATCTCATCTCTCAAATAAAGCCTTTCATCCGTTGCTATCTGATCGTTTCGGCTTCTTCCCGTATGAAGTTTACGCCCTGTATTGCCTATTTTCTCAGTTAAAAGCCTTTCAACATAAGAATGAACATCTTCATCATTTGGTACCTCTCCTACATTTATTTCATCAAGAATTTCCTTTAACCCTTTTTCTATTAAATTAAGCTCCTCTTCTGTCAACACCCCGGCTTTATAAAGCCCTTTGGCATGGGCAATTGAGCCTAATATGTCATGTTTTAAAAGCCTGATATCAAAAGAAATGGAGGAATTAAACTCCTCCATTAGTTTGTCCGTCTCGCTTTTAAACCTACCTCCCCACAGCTTCATTCATATCCTTCCTCTCCATTTCCATCAACGCTTTAATTTTTAAAGAAAGTCCAAAGAGATTTATAAATCCTTCTGCGTCTTTTTGGTTGTAGACTTCATCTTTGCCAAAAGTAGCAAACTCTTCATTGTAGAGAGAATAAGGAGATTTTACACCTGCGTTTATGACATTTCCTTTATAAAGTTTTAGCCTCACAACACCTGTAACATTTTTTTGCGTTTCCTCCACAAAAGCGTCTAGCGCAGCTTTAAGAGGAGAAAACCACAAACCGTTGTAAACAAGGTCTGCATATTTCTGTGAAACTAGATCTTTAAACCTCATTGTTTCCTTATCAAGTACAAGATATTCAAGTTCTTTGTGAGCAGCGTAAAGCAGTGTCCCTGCAGGTGTTTCATAAACACCGCGAGACTTCATTCCCACAAGTCTGTTTTCCACAATGTCAGCTATCCCCACGCCATTTCTTCCTGCAATCACGTTTAATTCTTCTATTAATTTAACAGGGTCTAAAGCCTTGCCATTTACTTTCACAGGTATGCCTTTTTCAAATTCTATAACCACATATTCCGGCTTATCTGGGGCTTTGTCAGGCGGGGTGATTATATCGTAAAGGTCGCTTTTAGGCTCATTCCAGGGGTTTTCAAGTTCGCCACCTTCATGACTTATATGCCACAAGTTATTATCAACGCTGTATATTTTTTCATAAGTAACAGGGATCGGAATCCCTTTCTTTTTAGCATAGTCTATTTCATCTTCCCTCGATTTTAAATCCCATATCCTCCATGGTGCTATAATTTTTATTGACGGGTCAAGGGCATGTATTGATACCTCAAACCTCACCTGGTCATTGCCCTTTCCTGTTGCACCATGAGCTATAGCCTTTGCACCCTCTTTGTGGGCAATCTCAACAAGTTTTTTGGCAATTAAAGGCCTTGCCATAGAAGTACCTAAAAGGTATTTCCCCTCATAGACAGCGCCAGCTTTTAAGGTAGGAAATATATAATCTTTAACAAACTCTTCTTTTACATCTTCAATATACACTTTGCTGGCACCACTTGCCAAAGCTTTATCTTTTATATATTTAAGCTCTTCCCCCTGTCCTACATCAATGCAAGCCGCAATTATTTCACATTCGTAGTTTTCTTTAAGCCACGGTATAATTACTGATGTGTCAAGTCCTCCCGAATAAGCAAGAACTACTTTTTCACCTTTTAACATTTTTTAACACTCCTCATAAAACCAAATTTTTAACATTACCCTTTTGTATTTCTTCATATTCATTTATAGATAAAATAGACAAACCATTCACATTTACTTTTGCTACAGCATTTAATGCCGCCTTTATAGTATCTATAGATGTAAAGAGAGGAATTCTGTATTCTACTGCAGTTCTTCTTAACTTAAATCCTATATTATCAGGTTTTTTGCCTTTTGTCGGTGTATTTACTACAGTGTCAAAATATCCGTCTTTCAACAGCTTTATTGCATTATCAAGAACCATAATATTTACATGAATACCCATCAAACTTAAATACTTGCCTGTCCTGTATGTTGCATATATTTCATACCCTAAGCTCTGCAATTTTTCAACTAAAGATACTGCTTCTTGAAAATCTCTTTCCGCTATTGAAAGAAGAATCTTGCCTTTTTTAGGTATTTTAAGAGCGGCTCCTTCTAAAGCTTTGTAAAGAGCTCCTTCATAACTTAAATCTATACCCATAATTTCTCCTGTTGATTTCATCTCAGGTCCTAATGAAACCTCAGCATCTGTCAATTTTTCCATAGAAAATACAGGAGCTTTCACAACCGTGTATGGAGCTTTAGGCCATAAACCACCTTTATAACCTAATTCCTTTAATTTTTTACCTACTGCAATTTCTACTGCCAGTTTCACCAGAGGTACACCTGTCGCTTTGCTCATAATAGGTACGGTACGTGAAGCCCTGGGATTTACTTCTAACACGTATACAGTGCCTTCTTTTACTGCAAATTGAATATTTATAAGTCCTTTTACATTTAAAGCTTTTGAAATCCTCTCCGTGTATTCGATAATAGTGTTTATCTCCCGTTCAGACAAATTTCTTGCAGGATATATTGAGAAACTGTCCCCTGAATGTACTCCAGCTCTTTCTATATGCTCCATTATTCCGGGTATTAGCACACACTCACCATCTGACACCGCATCAATTTCTACTTCTCTTCCATCTATATATTTATCTATTAAAATAGGTTTGCCTGGAGATATTTCTGTCGCATGTTTTACATAGTCAATCAGTTCTTGAAGTGTGTTAACTTTTTCCATAGATTGACCACCTATAACATACGAGGGCCTTACAAGAAGTGGAAAACCAAGTTTTAGCGCAATATCTTTTGCATCTTCTACTGTCAAGGCATAATCGCCTTTAGGTTGATTGATGTTTAGCTCTTTTAAAAGTTTTGAGAACTTTTCCCTGTCTTCACTTATATCAATGCTTTCATAGGAAGTGCCTAATATTTTTACTCCGTTTTTGACTAACCCTTCTGTAAGATTTATTGCTGTCTGGCCGCCAAACATTACCATTACGCCGAGTGGTTTTTCTTTTTCATATATGTTTAAAACATCCTCCAATGTAATAGGCTCAAAGTACAACCTGTCACCTGTATCAAAGTCTGTGCTGACAGTTTCAGGATTGTTGTTTATTATGATGGATTTAATTCCAGCCTCTCTTAAAGCCCACAATGCTTTAACAGAACAATAATCAAATTCAATTCCCTGTCCAATTCTTATGGGTCCAGAGCCTATCACAATTACTTTTGGTATATCATGGATTTCAACCTCATCTTCTTCACCATAAGTTGAATATATATATTGTGTGACGGCCTCAAACTCTGCTGCACAGGTATCTACCATTTTATAGGAAGGATATATGCCATGTTGTTTTCTCAACATTCTCACATCTTCTTCTTTAATTCCCTTTATCGTTGCAATCTCTCTATCTGAAAATCCCATTCTCTTCGCTTTTTTAAGAATTCCTTCACTTAACTCGCTTTTTTCTACTTCTCTTTCCATATTTACAATATTTAAAAGCTTGTTTAAAAACCATTTGTCTATTTTTGTAGCCTCGTTTATATAATCAATATCTACATCGCGGCGAAGAGCCTCTGCTATATAAAACAGCCTCATATCATTAGGAACTGATATTCCTTTTAATATTTCTTCTGTTTTCATCGCTTTTACATTGTTTAATCGAAGACCATAAGCTTTTATCTCTAATGACCTTACGGCCTTCAAGAGGGATGCTTCAAAAGACCTTTCTATTGCCATTACCTCTCCTGTCGCCTTCATCTGGGTACCTATTTTTCTATCAGTAGTATAAAATTTGTCAAAAGGCCATCTTGGTATTTTTGTTACAACATAATCCAGCGCGGGTTCAAAAAATGCAGTTGTTTTACCCGTTACCGGGTTTTTTATTTCATCAAGTCTAAGCCCTATTGCAATTTTTGCAGCAACCTTTGCAATAGGATAACCTGTCGCTTTTGATGCCAGTGCACTTGAACGACTAACCCTTGGATTTACTTCTATAACATAGTATTTGTGGCTCTCAGGGTCAAGTGCAAATTGAATATTACATCCTCCTTCAATTTTCAAAGCTTTGATTATTTTTATGCTGGCACTTCTTAACATTTGATACTCGTAATCTGACAAAGTCTGCACTGGCGCTACAACTATACTATCTCCTGTATGAACACCCACAGGGTCAAAATTTTCCATACTGCATATGGTAATGCAATTATCATCTGCATCCCTCATTACCTCAAACTCTATTTCTTTCCATCCGTATAGTGATTTTTCAACAAGTACTTCTCCCACCATACTCTTTTTAAGACCTAAACTTACAATCGAAATAAGTTCTTCGTCATTGTGGGCTATGCCACCTCCTGTACCCCCAAGGGTATAAGCAGGTCTTATTATTAAAGGATAACCGTAATTTTTAGCAAATTTAAGTGCATCCTCTATATTTGTGACGGTGACACTTTCAGCAACTGGTTCCCCTATTTCCTGCATTTTTCTTTTAAAAAGCTCTCTGTCTTCTGCAGTTTTTATTGATTCAAAAGAAGTTCCCAAAAGTTTTACATTGTATTTGTCCAAAATCCCTTCTTCTTTGAGTTTGACAGCAAGGTTGAGCCCTGTCTGTCCTCCTAAAGTAGCAAGAATTCCATCGGGTTTTTCTTTCGCTATTATTTTTTCAACCACGCAAACGGTAGGATTTTCAATATAAACAATGTCTGCTATATCAGTGTCAGTCATTATAGTGGCTGGATTGTTGTTAACTAAGACAACTTGCAGCCCTTCTTCTTTTAAGGATTTGCAGGCCTGGGTTCCTGAATAATCAAATTCTGCGGCTTGCCCTATTATAATAGGGCCTGAGCCTATTACCAGAACCTTATTAATATCTTTATACTTCGGCAAAATAAGACCTCCTTTTATGAACCATGACTATATCCATGAATTTATCAAATATATCTGTTGTATCACGGGGTCCAGGACATGCCTCAGGATGATACTGTACAGAAAAAACTGGAAGGAATTTATGCATAATGCCTTCTACTGTTCCATCGTTTAAGTTTATGTGGGTTACAGTTATTTTGCCTTTATCTATTGACACATCTTCAACAGCGTATCCGTGGTTTTGAGAAGTTATATAATCTTTATTTGTCAGTAAATCTTTAACAGGTTGATTTGCACCTCTGTGGCCAAACTTCATCTTTACTGTATTGCATCCAAGAGCAAGGGCTATTATTTGATGCCCTAAGCATATTCCAAGCACAGGTTTTATACCTATAAAGTGTTTAGTAAGTTCTATTGCATAAACTGCATCTTTAGGGTCACCCGGTCCATTTGAAAGAAATATTGCATCGGGATTTATTTGCATAACATCATCATAACTTGCATTATAAGGAAACACATAAATGTCAAATCCAACCGAATTTAGCATTTTTAAAATGCTCTTTTTTGTGCCAAGGTCAATAAAGGCAAGTTTTGGACCAATACCCGCTATACGGTATGACCTTTTTGTAGAAACTTCTTCTAAAAGATTTGTTTGGTCAAATTCTATGTTATCGTCAGGGTTACAAGTTATAATTCCTCTCATAGTTCCATTTTCTCTAAGCTTTTTTGTCAAAGCCCTTGTATCAATTCCCGATAATACTGGTATGTTGTGCTTATCAAGATAGCTCAAAAGTGACTCCTCACTTTGGAAATTGCTAGACTTATCACAATATTCCCGTATCACAAATCCCCTTATATGAGGCTTTTCTGATTGAAAGTCGTATTTGTTAATACCGTAATTTCCTATTAAAGGGTATGTCATGACAACTATTTGGCCTGCATAGGAAGGGTCCGTTATAGCTTCTTGATAGCCTGTCATCCCTGTAGTAAAAACAACTTCTCCATATCCTTTTTTGTTTTTGCTTATTAACTCGCCTTCAAATATGCTTCCATCCTCAAGCTTTAAATAACCTTTCATGCTAAAACCCCATTTCACAAAGTACATCATCCAGTATTATTATCGCCGTATCTATTTCCTCTTCTGTCACAGTAAGAGGAGGAACAAACCTTAAGACATTGTGACTGATACAATTTATAAGTAAGCCTTTTCCCATCGCCTTTGTCACAATATCCGAAGCCTCTTCCATATCCATTTCGCAGCCTATCATAAGTCCTTTCCCTCTCACCTCTTTTATGACACTGTGTTTCTCCTTTAAACTTTCAAGTTTTCCCTTGAAATACTCACCTTTTTGAGCCACACTATCTAGAAAACCTTCCTTTGTTATTTCTTTCATAACCGCAATCCCTGCAGCACAAGCTAAAGGATTTCCGCCAAATGTGGAGGCATGGTCTCCTGGTGAAAAAACTGATTTATCTTCTTTTGCGACAATAGCTCCTATTGGGAACCCCCCTCCCAATCCCTTTGCCAAAGTCATAATGTCAGGAGTTATACCGTAATGCTCATATCCAAAAAGTTTTCCCGTCCTTCCTATACCTGTCTGAACTTCGTCTATTATAAAGAGGATGTCATTTTCATCACATATTTCTCTTACTGCCTTTATATACTCCGGTGTAGCTTCATGGATACCGCCTTCACCTTGCACTACTTCCAGCATAATTGCACATACTTCATCATCAATTGTTTCCTTAAGAGCATCAATATCATTAAAAGGTACATATTTAAAGCCAGAAAGAAGTGGACCAAAACCTTTGTGATACTTCTCTTGACCTGTCGCAGTAAGTGCCCCAAAAGTTCTACCGTGAAAAGAATTTTTGGCAGATATAACTTTGTACCTTTTACTACCGTATTTTAATGATGCATATTTTCTAGCAAGTTTTATTGCGCCTTCATTTGCTTCTGCGCCACTATTTGCAAAAAATACTTTATCTCCAAAGGAATTTTCTGCGATTATCTTTGCAAGTTGTATCTGATTCTCATTCCAATAAAGATTAGAACAGTGTATAAGTTTTTCAGATTGGTTCTTTATAGCATCAACTAATGCCGGATGACAATGCCCCAGTGAATTTACTGCAATGCCTGCAACAAAATCGAGATAAACATTCCCTTTGTCATCCCACACTTTTGTCCCTTTTCCCTCTACCAGGGTAATAGGGTATCTGCTGTAAGTATTCATTAGATATTTCTTATCCTCAGAGGTTATCATCGTCAAAACATTCCTTTCCTATCATAGTACCTATTCCTTCATCAGTAAAAATTTCAAGAAGCAATGAATGTGTAAGCCTTCCGTCAATGATGTGAGCTCTTTTCACGCCATTTTCAACAGCTTTTATGCAACATTCAAGTTTTGGTATCATTCCACCGTTTATGCGTCCCGAATTCATAAATTCTTTTGCGTGCTCTAAGTCCATTCGGGATATTAGGCTACTTTTATCATTTATATTTGATAGAATTCCTTCGACATCTGTAAGTAAAATTAGCTTTTCAGCCTTTAATGCTTCTGCGATTTTCCCTGCTGCAGTATCCGCATTTACATTGTATGTTTCGCCGTCATCTCCGAAAGATGTCGGCGCTATAACAGGTATATACCCTCTTTCCAGCATCATCGTTATTACATCTATGTTTACATCTACAATCTTTCCTACGTATCCTATGTCACCGTTTGAGGTGTCTTTTTCCGCCTTTAAAAGTCCACCATCTTTCCCGCTTACGCCAATCGCCTGGCCCCCTAGTTCATTGATCAAGGATACAATTTCTTTGTTGATACGACCTGTCAGCACCATTTCAACAATCTCCATCGTGGCCTCGTCGGTAACCCTCAAGCCATTTACAAACTTTGATTCTATACCTAGCCTCTCCAGCATCTTATTTATTTCTGGTCCACCGCCATGTACAACTATAGGATTTAATCCTACAAATTTCATCAATACAATGTCCTGCATTACCATTCTTTTTAAATTGCAGTCTAACATTGCACTTCCACCGTATTTTATTACAACTGTCTTGCCGGAGAACTTTTTAATATAAGGGAGTGCTTCTATTAAAACATGGGCTTTTGCGATTTCGTCACCGTATTTTTGCTTTCTAATCATGTTCTATAACTCCCGTTAATTTTTACATAGTCATAGCTTAAGTCGCACCCCCACGAAGTCGCACTATATTCCCCGGCCTTCATATCTACGGTTACAGTAATCTCTTTTTCTTTTAAAATTTCTTTGGCTAAAGCCTCATCAAAAAAGATGTAACCTCCGTTTTCACAAACTTTAATTTCTCCTTTCACGCTTTTTAAATATATGTCAACACTATTTGCATCAAAATCTGCTCCTGAATATCCTACTGCAGCGAGAATTCTTCCCCAATTGGCATCTTCACCAAATATAGCTGTTTTTACAAGATTTGAGTTTATAACAGACTTTGCAGCCAATCTTGCATCTTTTTCAGTTTTTGCATTTACAACATTTACTTCCATGAACTTAGTTGCTCCTTCCCCATCCTTCACAATAAGTTTTGCAAGAGTTTTATTCACATACTCTAAGGCTTTATAAAACACATCAAATTCATGAGTTCCTTCTTCTATTGTTTTGTTTTGTGCTTCCCCATTTGCAAGTATTATCGCTGTATCATTTGTGCTCATATCTCCATCAACAGAAATCATGTTATAAGTTTTGTCTACAGTTTCTTTAAAAGCTTTGTTTAATGCAGTTTTAGTTATATTCGCGTCTGTAAGTACAAAAGAAAGCATTGTGGCCATATTTGGATGTATCATACCTGAGCCTTTTGCAAACCCTGTCATTGTAACAATTTTACCTTCTATTACAAACTTGGCTGTCACACCTTTTAAAAAAGTATCTGTTGTCATTATAGCTTCAGCCGCTTGGTACCCACCCTCGGTTGAAAGATTTTCTGCCGCAGCCTCAATCCCTTTTAAAACTTTTTCCATAGGAAGAGGTACACCAATCACTCCTGTCGAACATACCAGCACATTTTCTTCATCTATTTTAAGAAGTTGTGACACTTTTTTTGCCATGTTAACCGCATCCTCAAAACCTTTTTCTCCTGTGCAGGCATTGGCATTGCCACTGTTTATAACAATCGCCTGTGCTACTCCTTTTTTTATTCTTTCCATATCAAGAATGACTGGTGCCGCTTTAACTTTATTCGTTGTAAATACAGCTGATGCATTTGCCACTTTTTCAGAATATATGAGTGCGACATCTTTTTTTCTTTTCTTAATCCCGGCAAAGATTCCCGAAGCTAAAAAGCCTTTCGGCAGTTCAATGCTTCCTTCTAAAATCTCCAATTTTTCCATTATCAAATCCTCCACATCCTTTTTTATTTTTGTTTTTATCTTTTATCTATGGATATATTGGAACAATATCAAGTGCTGTATTTTCCTCTATTCCAAACATAATATTCATATTTTGCACTGCCTGGCCTGAGGCCCCTTTAACGAGATTATCAATGGCAGACATAACTATTAAAGTATTAGTATGCTTATCAACTTCAAACCCTATGTGACAAAAATTCGACCCATACACATTTTTTGTTGCAGGGTAATTGCCTGGTTTTAGCACTTTTACAAAATACTCATTTTTATAAAAATCAGTATAAATATTATAAACAGTGTTTACATCCATATCTTTTTTTAGTTTGCAATACATAGTACTTAAAATTCCTCTTGTCATTGGCGCAAGGTGGGGTGTAAACACAACTGACACTTTTTCACCAAAAATTTTTGAAAGCTCTTGCTCCATCTCTGGAATATGTCGGTGTTTTGCAACATTATACGCTTTTATGTTTTCATTGCATTCTGCATACATATTGTTATAGGAGGGATTGTGACCTGCCCCTGATACTCCTGACTTTGAATCAACAATTATATTCCCCTCTATTATGCCATTTTTCAAAAGAGGCATAAGCCCTAATATAACACTTGTAGGATAACATCCAGGATTTCCTACAACTTGAGCCTCTTTTATGTCATCTCTATAAATTTCAGGGATACCATATACTCTTTTAATATCTCCATAATCCTCATAATCTCCACTATACCATTCTTTATAGACAGAATAATCGTCAAATCTAAAGTCAGCTCCTAAGTCAATCACCTTTACTCCTTTTTTTACAGCTTCTCTGGCGATTTTTGAAGCATGACCTGAAGGCAAAGCCGTAAATATGACATCGCACTCTGACATTGCCTTTTGGAAGTCTACCTCTTCCAACACTTTGTCGCAAAAACCAATGAGGGATGAATAAACATCCGAAATTGCTTTGGTATTATAACTTTGAGAAGAAAGATATTTTATCTCTACTTTTTCATGCTTTGAAAGTATTCTTATAAGTTCGACCCCTGTATAACCCGTTGCCCCAAATATTCCTACCTTCACCATTTAAAACTGCCTCCCTTGTTTACATCCTTTATCGCCAATTAATATATATACGTTTTAATTTATATTTATGCATAAAGTGTTAAAAAAATATTCTTTGCTGTATAAATACAATATTTAATTTATAATTATGCAACTTTTATTTTACATTATACCACCATAAAAATTTTTTTCAAGAGTTTTTCAAAAAAATTTCTTGAATATGAATTGCAATATTAAATGCAACACCTAATGAAAATCATGTAGATATAGGAT
>NZ_JAFCAC010000080.1:0-11808 GCF_018588165.1 Thermoanaerobacter sp. CM-CNRG TB177 | reverse complement strand
CTTTTTTATGAGATGTTTTTTATCCACCCCAACATTTATTATAGAACCGATATTTTAAAGAAGAAGTGGTTCCATAGGCTTCTTGCTTTTTTCATGGGAAGGTGATTTTTATAATAAAAATAAAACTAACACCTACTCAAGTACTTGCTTTAGGATTTGCGACTATTATATTAATTGGAACTTTATTACTAATGCTACCTGTGGCAACTAAAAGTGGAGAGAGAACAGATTTTTTAACTGCGCTTTTTACGGCTACATCAGCTACATGTGTTACTGGCCTTGTAGTTGTTGACACAAAAACATATTGGTCTGTTTTTGGGCAAATAGTGATAATGTTGCTGATACAAGTTGGCGGTTTAGGTATTATGACCATGTCAACGCTTTTCGCGTTGATCCTTGGTAGGAAGATAACCTTTAAAGAGAGATTGGTGATGCAAGAAGCTTTCAATACAAATAGCCTCGGAGGCATTGTGAAATTTGCCAAGTATATACTAATGGTTTCTTTTTTATTTGAAAGCATTGGCGCAATTATGTTGACTTTGAGATTTTTACCGCAGATGGGATTAAAAAAAGCAGTGTATTATGGCTTGTTCCATTCTATTTCTGCATTTAATAATGCTGGCTTTGATCTTATGGGGAATTTTAAGAGTCTAACGGGTTATGTTTCTGACTGGGTGGTAAACCTGGTCGTAATGGGTTTGATAATATTTGGTGGATTAGGATTTTACGTTTTGCTTGATATATACGAACATAGACATTTTAACAAATTTACACTGCATTCAAAAATTGTTATAACTATCACGTTGCTTTTAATTGCCATCGGTACACTGCTTATATTTTTATTTGAATACAATAATCCAAAAACATTAGGACCACTGGATTTTCCTACAAAAATACTTGCAGCATTATTTCAAGCTGTGACACCAAGGACAGCTGGCTTTAATACGTTATCGCTTTCTGACATGACTATAGCGTCTAAATTTTTGACAATAATACTTATGTTTATTGGAGCTTCTCCAGCTGGAACAGGTGGAGGCATCAAGACAACTACTTTCGCGGTTATACTATATACTGTGTTATCAGTTATACAAGGTGAAGAAGAGACAGTACTTTATAAGCGCACTATTAGCAGAAACATAGTCTATAAAGCTGTAGCTATATCTTTTATAAGTGTTTTTATTATTTTCTCCGTGACTATGGTTTTATCTATTACTGAAACATCCAACTTTTTGACTGTATTATACGAGACGACTTCAGCTTTTGGAACTGTAGGACTATCACTTGGGCTTACCCCCGAATTGAGTACAGTTGGCAAAATTATTATAATATTTACAATGTATACTGGCAGAGTTGGTCCTTTAACATTGGCGCTGGCATTGGCAAAAAGGCAGAGAAGGCCTAAACCTATAATAAAATATGCTGAAGAAAAAATTATGGTGGGTTAAATAGAGGTGGGACGATGAAACAATTCGTTGTTATTGGGTTAGGAAGCTTTGGCATAAGTTTGGCTAAGACTTTATATGAAATGGGCAATGACGTACTGGTTATAGATGAAGATGAAGAATTGGTGCAAGCTATGAATGGCTTGGTTACACATGCAGTGAGGGCTGATGCTACTGATGAAAATGTACTTAAGTCCCTAGGTGTGAAAAATTTTGATGTGGCTATAGTTGCTATAGGAAAGAACATGGAATCAAGCATTATGGTAACAATGCTTGTGAAAGAATTGGGAGTAAAATACGTAATAGCAAAAGCTCACAATGAATTACACGCGAGGGTTCTTTATAAGGTTGGAGCAGACAGGGTTGTTATGCCTGAAAAAGATATGGGCATAAGGGTTGCCAGAAATGTTTTTTCTAGCAATTTAATAGACCTTATTGAGTTTTCTAAGGAATACAGCATAGCAGAAATTCTTCCAATTGAAGAATGGTTTGGCAAAACGTTAAAGGAAATAAACGTGAGAGAAAAATATGGATTAAATGTCGTAGCGGTAAAAAAATTTAATGATGAAATCATTGTATCACCAGGGCCGGACTATGAGATTAATGAAGGTGATGTATTAGCTGTTTGCGGGAAAAATACAGATATTAAAAGATTTGAGATAAAAACATAGGATATAGGAAGAATTGTAGAAAAATAAAGCCATTGGAGTATATGTCACTCCGTGGCTTTATTTTTTTTATTTTTTTACTCAAAAAGGAGGATTTTTTTAATATACGTCGAATATATATAATATAAGTTTGTTGAATCAATAAACTATTGGGGTGGTTATATAAATGAAAAGAAAATTAAAAAACAGTGTCGGAATATGGGCATTTGGCCCTGCTGCTACAAGATTCGATCCTGCAGGATACCACACGGAGCTTTCAAATGAGACAATGGAAGCATATATTGCATGGCACTTGGAGCAAAGTTTTAAATAATTATATTTTCAAAAAGGAGGAAAATGACATGGAATACTTCAAAAATGTACCACAAATAAAATATGAAGGACCAAAATCAAACAATCCATATGCATTTAAATTTTACAATCCAGATGAAATAATAGACGGAAAACCTTTAAAAGAACACTTGCGTTTTTCAGTAGCGTACTGGCACACATTTACAGCCAATGGGACAGATCCATTTGGAGCACCCACAATGCAAAGGCCATGGGACCATTTTACTGACCCTATGGATATTGCCAAAGCGAGAGTAGAAGCAGCCTTTGAACTATTTGAAAAACTCGACGTACCATTTTTCTGTTTCCATGACAGAGATATAGCTCCGGAAGGAGAGACATTAAGGGAGACGAACAAAAATTTAGATACAATAGTTGCAATGATAAAAGACTACTTAAAGACGAGCAAAACAAAAGTATTATGGGGCACAGCGAACCTTTTTTCAAATCCGAGATTTGTACATGGAGCAGCTACTTCCTGTAATGCAGATGTATTTGCATATGCAGCAGCGCAAGTAAAAAAAGCACTTGAGATAACAAAAGAACTTGGAGGACAGAACTATGTATTTTGGGGTGGAAGAGAAGGATATGAAACATTACTTAACACAGATATGGAATTGGAACTTGATAACTTAGCAAGATTTTTGCACATGGCAGTAGAATATGCACAAGAGATAGGATTTGAAGGGCAGTTTTTAATTGAGCCAAAACCTAAAGAACCGACAAAACACCAATATGATTTTGATGCAGCAAGTGTACATGCATTTTTAAAGAAGTACGACCTTGATAAATACTTCAAATTAAACATAGAAGCGAACCATGCGACACTTGCAGGACATGACTTTCAACATGAATTAAGATATGCAAGGATTAACAATATGTTAGGCTCTATAGATGCAAATATGGGAGATATGCTTTTAGGATGGGATACAGACCAATATCCAACAGACATACGAATGACAACCCTTGCGATGTACGAAGTCATAAAGATGGGAGGTTTTAACAAAGGTGGACTTAACTTCGATGCGAAAGTAAGGCGTGCCTCCTTTGAGCCAGAAGATTTATTTTTAGGGCATATAGCGGGTATGGATGCATTTGCAAAAGGATTCAAAGTAGCCTATAAGCTTGTTAAAGATGGTGTATTTGATAGATTTATAGAAGAAAGATACAAAAGTTATCGAGAAGGCATAGGAGCAGAGATAGTAAGTGGGAAAGCGAATTTTAAAACTCTTGAAGAATACGCATTAAACAATCCAAAAATTGAGAACAAATCAGGCAAGCAGGAACTACTGGAGTCAATATTAAATCAGTATTTATTTAGTGAATGACGGAGGGCTAAAATATGTATTTTCTTGGGATAGATTTGGGTACATCAGCTGTAAAGATAATTTTAGTAGAGGAAAATGGAAATGTAATAGGAAGCACATCAAAAGAATATCCAGTATATTACCCTCAGCCAGGCTGGTCAGAACAAAACCCTGAAGATTGGTGGAATGCCACAAAAGATGGCATACGTGAGTTAATAATTAAAACTGGTGTAAAAAATGATGATATAAAAGGCATAGGGCTAAGTGGACAAATGCATGGCCTTGTGCTTTTAGATGAGAACAACAATGTACTATTGCCTGCTATACTTTGGAATGACCAAAGAACGCAAGAGGAATGTGATTATATTACCCAAAAATTAGGTAAAGAAAGATTGACAAAATACACAGGGAACAAAGCTTTAACCGGATTTACAGCCCCAAAGATATTATGGGTAAGAAAACATCGCCCTGATGTATATAAAAAGATTCATCATATACTTTTGCCTAAAGATTACATCAGATTTAAATTGACAAATGAATATGCAACAGATGTATCAGACGCATCAGGTACATTGTTATTTGATGTAGAAAATAGAAAATGGTCAAAAGACATGCTAGATGCATTAGACATACCTTATAATTGGATGCCAAAATGTTATGAATCTACGGAGGTAACTGGATATGTCACAAAAGACGTAGCTGATTTAACAGGATTAAAAGAAGGAACAATAGTTGTAGGCGGAGGAGGAGACCAAGCCAGTGGAGCAGTAGGGACAGGAACAGTAAAAAGTGGCATAGTATCAGTTGCACTTGGCACTTCAGGAGTTGTATTTGCAAGTCAAGACAAATATGTAGTAGATGAAGAAAACAGATTACACTCTTTCTGTCATGCTAATGGCAAATGGCATGTAATGGGAGTAATGCTCTCAGCAGCCGCTTGTTTAAAATGGTGGATAGATAACATAATTAACTTTAATGGTTCTTCTATAACATATGAAAAGCTTTTAGAAGAAGCAGGAAAAGTAACACCAGCCAGTGGCGGACTAATATTTTTACCCTATCTAATGGGGGAAAGAACTCCATACAGTGCCCCCTACGCAAGAGGAAGTTTTATAGGATTAAACATGACACACAATAGAGGGCATATAACAAGAGCAATACTTGAAGGTGTAGCATTTGGGCTTAGAGATTCACTTGAGATAATAAAAGAACTCAATATACCGGTAAATGAAGTAAGAGTAAGCGGTGGTGGTGCAAAAAGCGTATTGTGGAGACAAGTACTTGCAGATATTTTCGGTGTCAGAGTAGACATGGTAAATGCAACTGAAGGACCAGCTTTTGGCGCAGCAATAATGGCGGCTGTAGGATATGGAATATTTAAAGATGTTGAGGAGGCGACTAGTGAACTCATCAAAGTCAATGACAGTGTGTATCCGATTGAGGAAAATAAAGATAAATATAATGAGGTTTATACTGTATATAAGGACTTGTATTACTTACTAAAAAATACATTTAAAAGAATTGTTGAAATTAGCTAAGGAGGTGGTATGAGGGCTTTGTTTGATTTACAAAATATGGATTTGCAAATAATAATTCAAACAAAATTTTAGGAAGGAGAATAGAGTATGTTTAAAAAAGTCTCTAAGAAATTTGCTTTGTTAATTGTAGCAATGTTTACATTGGGGATTATTCTTTCTGGGTGTGCTACTACACAGAATAATCAATCAAATAGTTCTTCTACAACTCCATCTTCTAACGAATCGACAAAAGCCCCGGAAAAAATAAAAATAGGATTCAGCATGGACAATTTGGCGTTAGAAAGATGGCAAAAAGATAGAGATTTGTTTGTTAAAAAAGCACAGGAATTAGGGGCGGAAGTGTTAGTTCAATCGGCTAATAGTGATCCACAATTACAATATTCACAATGTCAAAACTTGCTTGCTCAAGGAATACAAGTTTTGGTTATATTACCTACAGATGGAAGTGCGATAGCGCCTATAGTGGAAGAAGCCCATAAAGCAGGTGTAAAGGTTTTAGCGTATGATAGATTAATAATGAATTCTGATCTTGATTATTATGTTTCTTTTGATAATGTAAAAGTGGGAGAATTGCAAGCAGAAGCAATTACCAAATTAGTACCAAAAGGAAGATATTTTTTACTTGAAGGTTCTCCAACCGATAATAACGCGAAACTATTCTATGAGGGACAAATGAAAGTATTAAAACCACTGGTTGACAAGGGTGATATTAAGATTGTAGGAGAACAATGGGCTAAAAATTGGGATACTAATGAGGCTTATAAAATTATGCAGAATGCTTTAGTTGCTAATAATAATAAGATTGATGCAGTAGTTGCTGCGAACGATAGTACTGCATTAGGGGCAATTAGGGCTTTAGACGAGCAAGGATTAGCTGGCAAAATTCCAATTTCTGGCCAGGATGCCGATTTAGCTAATTGCCAATTGATTGTAGAAGGAAAACAGACAATGACTGTATACAAACCGATTGTATTGGAAGCTACAAAAGCAGCTGAAATGGCAGTTTCTATTGCAAAAGGGGAAAAAGTGGAAACTAATGGTACAGTGAACAATGGGAAAATAGATGTACCTTCCATGTTGTTAACTCCTATTGCAGTAGATAAGAATAATATGGTAGATACAGTTATAAAAGATGGATTTCAGAAATTAGAAGATGTTTACAAAAATGTTTCCAAAGATCAATGGCCAAAACAGTAAATAAATTAAGTAGGGGAAGAATCTCTTCCCCTACTTATTCCAAGATTTAAAGGAAAACTGCAATTGGAGGGTTTTTATGAGTGAATATATATTGGAAATGTACAATATTACAAAAGAATTTCCAGGAATTAGAGCATTGGATGATGTGTCTTTCAAGGTAAAAAGAGGTGAAATCCATGCTCTTTGTGGAGAAAACGGTGCTGGTAAATCTACATTGATGAAAATATTAAGTGGTGTGTATCCTTATGGCACCTATTGTGGAGACATATTTTTTAATGGAGAGAAATTAATTCTACATTCAATCAAAGATGCAGAAAAGAAAGGAATTGCTATTATACATCAGGAATTGGCGTTAATAAAAGAACTTTCAGTAAAGGAGAATATTTTTATAGGCAATGAGCCGAATAAAAATGGAATAGTAGATTTTGACCAAATGTACCTTAATGCTAAAAAAATCTTACAACAATTTAATTTAGATATTGATCCTAACACGTTAGTGAAAAATTTAGGAGTTGGGCAACAACAATTAGTGGAAATTGCAAAAGCATTATCTAAGAATGCAAGCTTATTGATCTTGGATGAACCTACATCTTCTCTAACAGAAGCAGATGTTGAAATTCTACTAAAAATATTAAAGAAATTAAAAGAAAATGGAGTTACATGTATCTATATTTCCCATAAATTAGATGAAGTAATGGAAATTGCGGATACTGTAACTGTGATTAGGGATGGTAAAACTATAGGGACTGATTCTGCAAAAAATTTAACAAAAGAAAAGATTATAAGTATGATGGTAGGGCGAGAGTTATCTCAACTTTATCAAAGAGAAAAACACTTTATAGGAGAGGTATTTTTTGAAGTAAGAGATTTCAATGTTTATGACACAAAAATTCAAAACAGAAGAATAGTAAAAAATGTGAGTTTTAAACTTAGGAAAGGAGAAATTTTAGGAATTGCAGGTCTGATTGGTGCAGGACGTACAGAGCTTGTTTCGAGTATTTTTGGTTCTTATCCTGGAAAATGGACAGGAGATGTATATTTGGAAGGGAAGAAGATTATTATCAAAAATCCAAGTGATGCATTAAAATATGGTATTGCAATGGTACCGGAAGACAGGAAAAAAGAGGGGCTTATTAGTTTAATGTCAGTAAAAGAAAATATGACTATATCAAATTTAGAAAATTATAAAAAAAATCTGATAGGTACAATAGATGAGAACAGGGAACTATTAGATGTAAAAGACTATATTAAGACGATAAATATAAAAACATCGCATTTTAGTACACAAGTAAAAAACTTAAGTGGTGGAAATCAACAAAAAGTGGTATTGGCAAAAAACCTATTAAGTAAACCTAAAATATTAATTTTAGATGAGCCTACAAGAGGTATTGATGTTGGAGCAAAATATGAGATTTATAAATTAATGTTTTCGCTTGCTAAAGAAGGTATTTCAATAATAATGATTTCTTCAGAATTGCCGGAAATACTAGGTATAAGCGACAGAATAATTGTAATGCATGATGGTGAAAAGAAGGGAGAATTTGAAAACAAAAATGTAACTCAAGAAATGATAATGCAATGTGCAATAGGAGGTAGAAGTAATAATGATTAAAAGCGACAAAACAGAAAAAGATATCATAAAGAGATTTAGCGGTTTAAATTTAAATATAAAATTGTATACAATGGTATTAGCTTTAGTAGCGATATGGATTATATTTTCTGTTGCTACCGATGGGAATTTTATTACACCCAGAAACATATCTAATCTTTTGAGACAAACAACTGTTACTGGGATATTAGCGATTGGAATGGTTTTTGTAATTATTGCAGGACAAATCGATTTGTCGGTTGGTTCTTTGTTGGGATTGACAGGTGGAATAGCTGCTATACTGAATGTATGGTATAACTTAAATGGGTTAGTTTCTATTTTTATAGCTTTAATAATAGGAATATTATTAGGCTTATGGAATGGATGGTGGGTAGCATATAGAAATGTTCCGGCTTTTATTGTTACCCTTGCAGGCTTGCTTGTTTTCAGGGGAATTTTAATTGGTATAAGTAAAGGGTATACTATTGCTCCTTTAAGTACAGATTTTCAATTTATTGGCCAAGCTTATTTAACACCGAGCAGTGAATATATATTAGGAGTTATAGCAGTTTTTTTAGTAATTTATTTGGTATTAAATAGTAGAAAAACGAAAGCTAAGTATAATTTGGAATTACCTCCTTTGTGGATTGATATGCTAAAGATAGCGATTTTAATATTTTTTATAGGTTTATTTATCTTCATTTTAAACTTATATAGAGGGGTGCCACTATCTGTACTAATTCTACTGATATTAATGTTAGTTTTTTCATATATTTCATCAAAAACGGTATTTGGAAGAAGAGTGTATGCTATTGGTGGCAATGTAGAGGCTGCTAAATTATCAGGAATTGATGTTAAAAAAATTACATTGATTTTATTTGCTTTGAATGGCTTACTTGCTGCATTTGCTGGGGTGCTATTGACATCAACCTTAAATGCTGCATCTGTGTCAGCAGGGCAAAATGCAGAGTTAGATGCTATCGCTGCAAGTGTTATTGGAGGCGCTAGTTTAAGCGGAGGTGTAGGAACTGTATTTGGAGCAGTAATAGGTGCACTGGTTATGGCTAGTATAGACAATGGAATGAGCATGCTTAACTCACCACCATTTTGGCAATTTGTAGTAAAAGGGCTGATTCTACTTATAGCTGTATGGGTAGATGTAATCTCTAAAAACAAATAACAGTTTAAATAAATTTTGAACCCATACAAAATTTAGAGGAGAGATTACATGATTTTAGAAGTAACGAGTAAAGTTTTACCTATTTTACTTTTATTTTTGGTAGGAGCGTTTTTCAGAAAAAGTAATTTTATAAATGAAAGTACAATTTCTGAATTAAAGAAAGTGATTGTAAACTTTTCTCTTCCCTCTTTGCTTTTTTTATCTTTCTCGAATACTAATTTTGAAATTAAATATTTGTCAATCATTTTGGGAATGTTCATTATTTGCATTGGTCTTTTATATATTGGAAAGTTTCTAAAAACAATTTTAAAAATTAAATACGATTATTTTCCTTTGTTATTTACAGGGTTTGAAGCCGGGATGTTAGGGTACTCATTATTTTCCATAACTTTTGGGTTATAAAACTTGTTTAAATTTGCAGTTATTGATTTGGGACAGGTTATATTTGTCTTTTTTGTGCTGGTAGGAATACTTACGATGCACAAAAAAGAACATGACAAAATAAACTATTGGGATATGTTCTATTCATTTATAAAAACGCCAGTGATAATTGCTATATTTTTAGGAATAATTTCGCAAAAAGCGGGTTTAATAAATGTTTTTGAAAAGAGTACAATTTTGTTGGCGTTTTTGGAGACGATCAAATTATTATCAACGTTAACAGTTCCTTTAATTTCTATCATCATAGGTTATGAAATAAGATTTAAGAGAGATAATTTAAAAGTTGCCCTATTAACGGTATTATTAAGAAACTTGCTATTGCTCTTAATCGTGTTAATAATAAATAATTTAGTTTTTGTAAAAATTTTACATTTAGATAGACTTTTCCAGGCGGCTTTAATGACAATGTTTATTTTACCCCCACCTTTTATTATTCCTCTTTACATGAAAGAGGATCATAATGAAAATAAATGGTTTGTTTCAAATGTGCTTGCAATTAACACATTTTCAGCAATTGTTTTGTATATAATTATTGTTAGCATATACGTATGATTTTTGTTTGCTTTTGAGCAGGAGAATTTGTCTTGAATGCAAAATCAAAAAGATAAATTTAAAGTAAAAAATAATCAAAAATTATTTTAATTTTTTCTCGAGAGTTTAATATGGTATAATTTACACTAGAAAATAATAATGGCAATAGAAGGGTGAACAAATGATAACAGCGGATCAATTATTAGTTAAGCAAATAAATAAATCAATAGTATTAAATACCATAAGAAAAAAGGGGAATGTTTCAAGAGCGGATATTGCACACATTACAGGGTTAAACAAGTCAACGGTATCTTTCCTTGTTGATGAACTTATAAACGAGGGGTTTGTGAAAGAAGAGGGGCCAGGAGAATCAAAAGGTGGCAGGAAGCCAATCATATTAAGCATAAATAACAAAGCTGGATGCATAATAGGTATTGATTTGGATGTAAATTATATACTAATTGTCTTAACTGATTTGATGGCAAATGTTATTTGGGAAAAGAAAATAGATATAAAAATTGGCGAGAACCAGCAAACGATTATTGAACGTTTGATAGAACTGATTGATGAAGCAATCTCAAGTGCTCCTGAAACAATAAGAGGAATTTTAGGAATCGGGAGCGGTGTTCCTGGCATTGTGGATTACAAGAAAGGCAGTATATTATTAGCGCCAAATTTAAAATGGGAAAATGTACCTCTTAAACAAATTATAGAAGATAAATTCAAAATTAAGGTACACATAGATAATGAAGCAAATGTAGGAGCTATAGGAGAAAAGTGGTTTGGGGTAGGTGCCAAATATAACAATCTTGTTTATGTGAGTGCTGGAATTGGTATTGGTACAGGAATAATAATTAATGGAGAGTTATACAGAGGCACAGTAGGTCTTGCTGGAGAAATGGGACATATGACAATTGATATTTATGACCATCAGTGCAGGTGTGGCAATACAGGATGTTGGGAAAATTATGCTTCAGAAAAAGCATTGCTTGAATACATAAATACACAATTGCTAATGGGAAAGTCTGATGAGTATATAAACAAAAATAACTTTTATACACTGAGTGCTATTGACATTATCGATTATGCGCGAAAAGGGAGCAAAATAGCTGTAGAAGCTTTAAAAGAAATAGGAAGAAAATTAGGAGTAGGTGTAGTCAATATTATAAATACTTTTAATCCCGAACTTATAATTATTGGAAATACTTTGTCTCTAGCTGATGACTTAATTTTAAATGAAGTTTTAAAAGAAGTAGAGGATAAAAGTCTTGTTTATAGATATTATAAAGTAAAAATAAAAACTTCCAAACTTAAATTCCATGCAGGGGCAATTGGCGCAGTATCTTTAGTTATTTCTGAATTGTTTGCATATCCTGGACTTTAATTATATGAGGTGTTGACATGGAAAAATTAAAAGCAATTATTATAGGGCCAGGGAATATTTTTAATAAAGCATATCTTCCTTTTATTTTTAATTTAGAGGAACTAAATAATTGCACATAGTGTAAAATTATCGTAGGATTTTTTGAGTAAAAAAAAAACAAGAGACAACCCCTGTGATAAAATAGATTATGGAAAACAAAACA
>NZ_JAFCAC010000079.1:0-303 GCF_018588165.1 Thermoanaerobacter sp. CM-CNRG TB177 | reverse complement strand
GATAGAGGAAAAAGAAAGAGAAAAATCACTAGAAGAATTAAAAGAATTATACGATGGTTATTTATTTAGTGCAGAAGCGGAGAAGAGGATATACAATCCCGACATGGTATTGTATTATCTTGACAGCATAGTAAGATACAAAAAACCGCCTAGAAATTTAATAGACGACAATGTAAAGACAGACTATGGTAGGCTAAACAGACTTACAATGAATGAAGGGAACAAGGTATTACTAGAGAGAATCATAAAAGAGGAAGGGATAGTAGCGGAGATAGTAACAAAATTTTCATTTGACAGGATGTA
>NZ_JAFCAC010000078.1:0-1009 GCF_018588165.1 Thermoanaerobacter sp. CM-CNRG TB177 | reverse complement strand
ACATACCCTACTCTGTAGAATTAAAACTCAAAAATGGCAATATATACGCCTATTTTGCTATTGAAGAAGAATATCCGGAAGTAAAAATAACAAAAGAAAAAGGAGTCATAGGAATAGACATAAACGCATATCCAGACAACATATCATGGGCAGAAGTAGATGAAAAAGGTAATCTAATAGGCTATGGCAGTATAACAATGCCAGAGCTTGCAAGCGGAAATAAAGACAAAAGAGAATATTTCAGATGGCAGTATGCTCATGAAATAGTAAAAATAGCAAAACAGAAAAGAAAAGCAATTGTAATTGAGGGATTAGAAATAAAAGACAAAGGCAAAAGAGGAGACTTTTCAGGGAGAAAATCAAGGAGAATAAGACATAACTTCAGTTATAAATCAATTCTTTCAAAAATAAAAACGCTGGCAAAAAGAGAAGAGATAGAAGTAATAGAGGTAGACCCTTATTACACATCAATAATAGGCATGTTAAAATATGCACCGCAGCATATGATAACAAAAGATGAGGGAGCAGCCTATGTAATAGCAAGAAGAGGGTTGGGGCTTCAAGAAAAGATACCAGACAATTATATAAAGTTTCTCAACGCACTGACTGTAGAAGAATTAGAAAAATTAAAAGAGTACGTAAAGAAAACAGTCAGGAACAAGCATATAAAGAAAAAGCACATAAGGGAAATAAATAAAGCAATAGAATTTTTACAAAGCCTTGAGAGTGAGTCAGGAAGGGTACTAAAACCTCTGGAGGGAACAAGTTTTAGTATCTATGATTTCTGGCGAGTTCTCAAGGTAGCGGTGGTAACACCACTCTCTCCTGAGAAGGTACCAAGAGACTTCTCTATCCTGAAGGAATTATTAATTCAGGGTAAGTGGGGAGACCCGTAAGGGCGTGAGTTCCTGCTTCTTGGGGCAGGGTCTATGGGAGTGCTTAAATACCGCCTGCTGGGAATAGGCACTCTCTGAAAGGGCGGACTATAAATAGCCCAGCCTTCTAAACT
>NZ_JAFCAC010000077.1:0-38568 GCF_018588165.1 Thermoanaerobacter sp. CM-CNRG TB177 | reverse complement strand
AGGGAAAGTCTTTTACTGACTTTCCCTATTTCTTTCTCTCTTTATGTTCTTCTTTAAATTCCTTTGGCTTATAATACCTTCTGCCAAGCTCACTGTATACATCCTCAAGTTTTATCCCTTTGTCAACTAACAAAACTATTAGATGATAAAGTAAATCTGAAACCTCATACACTATCTCTTCTTTGGAGTCATTTTTGGAAGCTATCACTACCTCCGTAGTTTCTTCGCCAATTTTCTTTAAAATCTTATCTATGCCTTTTTCAAACAAATAATTAGTATAAGACCCTTCTGCCGGGTTTGTCTTTCTATCTTTTACCCGTTCATATAGCATTTTAAGTATTTCCATGTCATAATTTTCAACTTCACCTAAAAAGCTCCTATAAAAACAGCTTACATTCCCTGTATGGCATGCCGGCCCTTTTGGCTCCACCTCAATTAGCAAAGCATCCCCATCGCAGTCATAAAATATGTTTTTTATCTTTTGGGTATTACCTGAAGTTTCCCCTTTATGCCAAATTTCCTTTCTACTTCTGCTAAAAAAATAAGTTTCTCCCTTTTCCAAGCTTAATTTTAAACTTTCCTCATTCATATAAGCCAACATTAATACTTGTTTTGTATTGTAGTCTTGCACAATCGCAGGAATAAGTCCTTTTTCATCAAACTTTAATTCCTCTATATCAATCATTCTCTACATCCTTTCGATAAATTTAAATTCTCACTGGTATACCTTCTTCTTTTAAATATCTTTTAACTTCTTTTATTTCCAACTCCCTGTAATGAAACACAGAAGCCGCTAACGCAGCATCAGCTTTGCCTTCAGTAAAAACCTCTTTAAAATGCTCTTTATTTCCTGCACCTCCAGAAGCTATAACGGGGATATTGACAGCTTCACTTACCATTCTTGTAAGCTCTATATCATACCCATCTTTAGTACCGTCTTTATCCATACTTGTAAGAAGTATTTCTCCTGCTCCTAAAGACTCTACTTTTTTAGCCCACTCAATCACATCAAGCCCTGTGTTTACCCTTCCGCCGTTTATATACACATCAAAGCCCGAGCCATCACTTCGCCTCTTGGCATCAATTGCTACAACCACACATTGGCTTCCAAAACGTACAGCGGCCTGACGAATAAGAGTTGGTTGTTTCACAGCTTGGGTATTTATTGAAACCTTATCAGCCCCTGCTCTTAGAATATCTTTTATATCGTCAAGGTCTGAAATTCCACCACCAACAGTTAAAGGAATAAATACTTTTTCAGAAGTCCTTTTTACAACTTCTATCATTATTTTTCGTTTTTCATAAGAAGCAGTAATGTCCAAGAATACAAGCTCATCTGCTCCTAATTCATTGTACTCTGATGCTATCTGGACAGGGTCTCCCGCATCTTTTAAATTTAAAAAGTTAACTCCTTTTACTACCCTGCCGTCTTTCACATCTAAACAAGGAATTATTCTTTTTGCAAGCATTTATATTACCTCCAAAGCACTTTTAAAGTTTATTTTTCCAATATATAAGGCTTTTCCAATTATCGCACCATATGCTCCCATCTCTTTAAGCTTTTTTAAATCCTCAATTGAGGATATTCCTCCTGATGCTATCACTTGAACACCTGTTTTTAAAATATTTTCTAAAGCTTTAAAATTTGGTCCATTAAGAGTTCCATCTTTAGAAATATCAGTGAAAATTATCGTTTTTACTCCTATTTCTTTCATTTTTTTAGCTAACTCCATATCTTTTATTTTAGTCTTTTCAAGCCATCCACTTACGGCAACTTCTCCATTCTTTGAATCTATACCCACTATCGTCCTTTCTCCGTAATTGGAAAGGGAATAAAGAAGAAGGTCTTTGTCATATATTGCCGCCGAACCTAAAATTACATACTTAACACCTACAGAAAAAAGATAATCGATAGTTTCTCTATTCCTTATTCCTCCACCTACTTCTATCTCGGCTTTACAACTTTTTATAATCTGTTCAATGATATTACCATTTACCAAATGACCTTGTTTTGCACCATCTAAATCTACCACATGAATTCTCTTTGCTCCTAATTCCTCCCACATTTTAGCTACGTCAACGGGATTTTCATAATAAACCTCTTTGGTATTAAAATCTCCTTTTGTAAGCCTTACACATTTTTCTTCCATAATATCAATTGCAGGTATTAAAACCATTTTGCCATCTCTCCAAAATTCTTTAAAATTTTAAGCCCCACTTTTCCGCTCTTCTCAGGATGGAATTGACAAGAAAAAACATTGTCTTTAATTATAACTGCAGGAATCTGAACACCATAATCAGTCACTGCATACACATATTTCTCTTCATTGTTGGCTACATAATAAGAATGAACAAAATACGCATAATCTCCATTCTCCACTCCTTTAAGAAGTGGAGTTTCCTTTTTTATTTCAAGACTATTCCATCCCATGTGAGGAATTTTATTATGCTTTGGAAGTTCTATTACTTGCCCTTTAAAAATCTTAAAGCCCTCAGTTTCTTCTATCTCAAAACCCTTTTCAAATAAAAGCTGCATCCCTAAACATATCCCAAGAAACAACTTACCTTTATCAATTTGTCTTTTTATCTCTTCTAACATGCTTGTTTTAATGAGAGTATCCATCGCATCAGGAAAAGCGCCCACTCCAGGAAGAACTAATGCATGAGCCTCTTTTACCGAATCTACATCTTTTATAATTTTTGCTTCATAGCCTACGTATTCAAATGCCTTTTCTACACTCCTTAAATTTCCCATTCCATAGTCAATAATCCCTATCAATTTTTCACCGCCTCACTTAAGTTACGTGTAAAGTATATGCAATCTCCCTTAAACTGTATCTTTATAAAATCCCTTTAGTAGAAGGTATCCCTTCTACCCTTTCATCTATTCGCAATGCCTCATCAAGAGCCCTCCCCAGTGCTTTAAAAGTTGCCTCTATAATGTGATGACTGTTACCGCCGTGCAAAAGTTCTACATGTAGTGTAATGCCAAAGTTGTAAGCAAAGGCTCTTAAAAATTCTTCCACATTTTCCGTTTCAAAATTTCCAACTCTTTCAGCTTTTAAAGGCAAATCACAGTATAAAAAAGACCTTCCACTTATGTCTACAGAAACTCTCACTAAGGCTTCGTCCATGGGTACATAAAATGTACTAAACCTCTTAATAGATTTTTTATCGCCGGCAGCCTTTAAAAAAGCATTGCCCAATACAATACCTACGTCTTCAACAGTGTGATGAGTGTCTACCTCTAAATCTCCCTTTGCCACTACTTTTAAATCAAAAAGTCCATGCTTGGCAAATAAAGAAAGCATGTGGTCAAAAAAACCTATTCCTGTAGCTATGTCATAATTTCCTTTTCCGTCAATATTAAGTTCAGCGTATATATCCGTCTCTTTAGTTTTTCTTTTAACTTCCGCCTTCCTCATAGCAATAACTCCTTTAACCCATTTATTAAATAATCATTAGCCTCGCAACTACTCACTGTTATCCTTAAAGCTCCTTCAAGCCCTTCTACCTTTGAAAAATCTCTCACCAAAATTCCTCTTTCTAAAAGCCCCTGGTACACATAATCTGCATCTTTAAATTTTACCAATATAAAATTCGTTTTTGAGGGATAAACTTTAACGCCAGGAATTTTGCCTAGCTCTTTTATAAGACGCTTTCTTTCTTCTAAAATGTAGTTAATTCTTTCTTTTAAAACATCTGTCCTTAAAACCTTCAAAGCTATTATCTGAGATAAAGAGTTAATGTTATAAGGTGATTTCACAAGGTTTAAATACTTTAAAATATTCTCGTTAGCTACAGCATATCCTACTCTCAAACCGGCAAGTCCAAAAGCCTTAGATAAGGTCCTTAAAACAATCAAGTTTTCAAATTCATTTATAGCATCTACAATTGTATTACCATAAAACTCAAAATAAGCTTCGTCAACAACTACAATTCCATTGCTCTTTTGTATTATTTTAATTATATCTTCTCTTTCTATAACACTTCCTGTTGGATTATTAGGGTTGCACAAAAACACTAATTTAGGCTGATATTTTTCTATAACTTTAATAAAACTATCAACATCGTAATTATAATCTTCTCTCAACCTTACAGGTATTTCGACTGCTCCTGCAATTTTGCTATATACACTGTACATAGCAAAAGAAGGATGAGGATATGCTACCACATCACCTTTGTTTATGAAAGCCAGCATAATAAGGTGGATTATCTCATCCGAGCCATTTCCCACAAATATGTTTGTAGGCACTACTCCACAATATCGTGCCAATTCTTCTTTTAACTTTTCTGCAGTAGGGTCTGGATATACATTTACTTGAGAAGATTTTACAATCTCTTGAATATTTTTTATCACTTCTTCAGGAAGTTCAAAAGGCGTTTCATTTGCATCCATCTTATATCTGTAGGGAATACTGTGCACTTCATAATTTTTAAATCCCTTAATTTCTTCTCTCACCAAATTCTCAATCATTTTAAAACCTCACTTTTATAGAATTAGCATGAGCGGTAAGCCCTTCTGAATTTGCTAAAGTTATTACATCCTCTTTTACCTCTCTCAAAGAATCCTTAGAATAATAGAGAATATTCATCTTTTTGATAAAGTCCGTCACAGAAAGAGGCGAGAAAAACCTTGCTGTTCCACTAGTAGGAAGCACATGGTTAGGGCCAGCAAGGTAGTCCCCTAAGGGTTCTGGAGAATATTCTCCCACAAAGACTGCTCCTGCATTCTTGACTTCACCAATTATTTCAAAGGCATTGGAAATGTTAAGCTCTAAATGCTCTGGAGCTATGTCGTTTGCAATACCAATTGCTTCTTGTAAATCATTTACAACAATTATCGCACCAAAATTTTTTAATGACTCTTCAATTATTTCTTTCCTTTCAAGATATTCCATTTGCCTTTCAATTTCTATTTTTACTTGTTGTGCAACCTCCAAAGATGTTGTGACAAGTATTGAAGATGCCATTGCATCGTGTTCTGCCTGTGACAACAGATCCGCCGCCACATATTTAGGATTAGCGCTCTCATCTGCTATTACCAAAACTTCACTGGGGCCTGCCACCATATCAATATCCACATGTCCGTAAAGGGCTCTTTTAGCCATTGCGACAAAAATATTTCCCGGGCCAACTATTTTATCCACCTTAGGTATTGACTCTGTACCAAAGGCCAAGGCTGCAACAGCCTGTGCGCCTCCAACTTTATATATATCCTCTATTCCTATCTTGTCTGCAGCCACTAACACATAAGGGTTTATTCCCTTCTTACCAGCCGGAGAAACCATCACTATTTTCTCTACACCAGCCACCTTTGCAGGTATTCCATTCATCAAAACTGAAGAAGGATATGCAGCAGTTCCCCCCGGCACATAAATCCCAACTTGAGAAAGAGGTCTTACTATCTGCCCATAAACTATACCTTCTTTAAAATCCATCCATGTAGACTGTTTTTGCTTTTCATGAAATTCTGTTATGTTTTTGATAGCTTTGTCAATCGCTTTTAAAAATTCCTCTCCTACTTCTTTATAAGCATTTTTTATTTCCTCTTTCGTAACTTTTACAGTACTTTTGTCAAGATTTATTCCGTCAAACATGTAAGTATACTCAAACAAAGCTTTGTCTTTTCTCTCTCTTACGTTTGAAATTATTTCTTCCACTTTTTTTGCTATTTCTTTATTCTCTAATTTACTTCTGTTGTGAAGCTTTTGTAAAATACCATTGTCAATTCCCTTTCGAAAATCAAATATCTCAATCATTTTAAACCTCCTTAAAAGTTTCCACAACCTCTTTTAATTTTATAATTATCTCTTTTATTCTCTGGCTTTTAGTTTTAAGACTGGCTTTATTCACTATCAATCTCGCACTGGAAGGAAAAATTTCTTCAATGACTATAAGACCATTTTCTCTTAAAGTATTGCCTGTCTCTACAATGTCTACAATTACCTCTGACAGCCCCACAATAGGAGCAAGCTCCACAGAACCATTCAGCTTAATTATTTCTACATTTTCTCCCTTTTGCCTGAAAAATTCTTCTGCAATATTGGGAAACTTTGTTGCAACTCTTTTATTAGTAAGAAAACTGTCCTTTGCCTCTTTAGGCCCCGCAACCACCATTTTACAAAAACCAAATTTTAAATCTAAAACTTCATAGCAATCTTTTTTTTGCTCTAAGAGAATATCTTTTCCACAAATCCCCAAATCAGCTGCCCCGTGTTCTACATATGTGGGCACATCCATCGGCTTTACCAACATAAACTTCATTAAATTTTTATGGTCATTAACAACAAGTTTTCGAGAAATATCTTTTAAAATATTCTCAGCAATTCCTGCCTTTTCAAACAAAGTTATAGCACTATCTGCCATTCTACCTTTTGGCAGTGCAATAGAAATATTTTCCATATTATTCCTCCATATCTATAATTTCGTCAAAGCTATTTTCATCAACATGCTTCGCTTTTTCATAGCTATACATCTCTACAATTTTTCCCTCACCTCTTAACAAAGTGGCTTTCTTGTAAGCATTACTTCTTAAGTTTTCCTTGTATTTTATTAAAACTCTCCAGGATTTATCAATAATATCTTTTTTCTGTTTTTGAAGTGCTAACATTGACCTTTCCACACTTATAGCAAAACCTGTCGCCGGAATGTCCTCTCCAAAAATCCCTAAAAGACCATCATACCTTCCTCCGGTACATATAGCATAACCAATCCCTTTAACAAAACACCTGAATATGATACCAGTATAATAATTAAGATTTTGCACCATTCCTAAGTCAAAACTTATATACTCTTCCATACCAAAATCTTTTAATATTCTATATACTCTTTCAAGGTAATCTATCGTTTCACCTAGTTTAGGAGTATCATAAAGCTCTTTTGCTCTTTTAAGCACTTCTTCGCCACCAAATAAAAAAGGAAGTTCACTTAAAAACTTTGCTTTTTTGCCCCTAATTCCTTTATCATTTATGAATTCTTCTATCGCAGATTGATTTTTCTGTTGCAAAAACTCTCTTAAAAGGTTTATTTCTTCATTTTGTAGCTCTAAATCTTCCACTACTCTTTTAAAAAATTCCACCTGTCCCACGTCCACTTTAAAGTCCTCTATTCCAATACTCTTTAAAGCCTCTATCGCAACTGCTATTATCTCTGCATCAGATTCTTCATGATTTGTACCTATAAGTTCAATCCCTGCCTGAGTAAACTCTCTCATTTTTCCTACCTGTGGGTCATCATAGCGATAGACATTAGCGACATAGCATAACTTAAGTGGGAAACTACCTTTTAACTTCGTAGAGACAATTCTCGCTATTTGAGTAGTCACATCTGGCCTTAAAGCTAATATATTTCCCTTTTTATCGAAAAACCTGTACAAATTGTTTTCATCAAACAAAACAGAAAAATTATCGCTATATTCAAAAGTAGGAGGCATTATCTCTTGATAGCCAAATTTTATAAAAATCTCTCTAAACTTTTCTTCTATTTTGCGCTTAAACTTATATTCCTCTGGCAAAAAATCTTGTACACCATCAGGCAAATATATCATTAAAACACCCCACAATTTACTCTGTCTTTGTAACGTGATAAAGTAATAAACTGTACTTCTTTTATTGTATCCTAATTTTCAATGTATGTCAAGCATAGACAAATAGGCAGAGACGTACTGAATATTATCCTGCTTGCATTGTAAATCCACGCGCAAAATCAAAAAAGTGAAATTTTACATTATTTGAAGAAGACTTAAGGTTGTTGTGGTATAATTAAATATAAAAGGAGTTAAATGTGAATAATGTATTTACTGTTAGATGAAAAAGGTGTGGATTTTTGGCAATTTACATAAGAGAAATAAAAGCTTTTAATCTAATTTGAAAGAAGGTGTTAAATATGCCGTTGCCAAAAGAAAATAAAATATATACTTATGCAGATTATATAGCGTGGCCAGAAAATGAAAGAATAGAACTGATTGATGGCCAAATTTATTTGATGACTTCCCCTTCAAGAACTCATCAAAGGATCTTGGGACAGCTTTTCTACCAATTCTTTGATTATCTCAAAGATAAATCGTGTGAAGTATATATGGCACCTTTTGATGTAAAGTTTCCTGACGGAAATGAGAAGGACGAGAAAGATATAAAGACTGTAGTTCAGCCTGAGATAGTTGTTGTGTGTGATGAATCCAAGCTTGATGAGAAGGGATGTACGGGAGCTCCTGATTTGATAATCGAAATTATTTCGCCTTCAACAGCGCAGAAAGATAAACTCCACAAGTTTAACTTGTATGAAAAGTATGGTGTGAAAGAATATTGGATAGTAGAACCCGAAAACAAAATCCTAAGTGTGTTTATTTTACAGGATAATGAAAGATATGGACGACCTGACATATATACACAAGATGATAAAGTTAAAGTTTCTATTTTTGAAGATCTTGTGATTGATTTAAAAGCAGTACTAATATGAATAGAAACTGAGACTGTAGAAAATTTTGTGTAGACTGAATTCCTTTTTTCTTTAACATTTCTTCCGGAACTAAAAATGTTACAGTCGCTACTCCTAGCAAACGTTGATGGATAAAAGGGAGAGTTTAATAAAGAGGTGTTTTTTATGATAGAAGCTACTGAATTATTAAAGTATTCCTTAGAAGATGAGCTAAAGAGGATAACGAATATTATTATTGAAAAGTGCAATCCAGAGAGGATAATACTTTTCGGGTCAATGGCTAATGGTACTGCTAAGGAATGGAGCGATATTGACTTAGTCGTGATAATGGATACAGATTTAAGATTTGCTGATAGAACTTTATATTTAATGAGGCTTACCCATCCTAGAGTAGGAGTTGATTTTTTAGTATATACACCAGAAGAAGAAGAGTTGTTTAAGAAGAATAGAGACCTATTTTATACCGAAGAGGTACTCAAGAAGGGGGTCATATTGTATGACAGAAGTTCATAAATATAGTCAGTGGTTAGATTATGCTAATGACGATTTGAAGGCAGCAAAAGAACTGTTAAAAACTTATTGTTTGTGTCCATTCGCAGCAAGCTGTAGAAAAAGCTTTAAAAGCCTATTTGGTTTTTAATAATATAAATCCTCCTAAAGTACACAATTTGATCACTTTGTTAGAATTGTGTATAAACTTGGACAAAGAATTTGAAATTTTGAGAGATGATATGGAATTTTTAGACTCCTATTATATTCCAACAAGATATCCAAGTGCTCCTATTGGCTATTTACCTGGTGGCAAACCTAATAAAGATAATGCTACCAAGGCATTTGAAAAAGCTGAAAATTCTGTGAAATATATAATTAAACTTATAGAAGATAAGAAAAAAGAATAAAACCTTAACCTTATTATTATGACCTAGAATTTAAGGTCTCTTAGAGAAAAAGCTCCTCTTTTATTTAGTTGATGCTAAGTCTAACAGTAAGAGAAAATGGTCGTCTTCCTCAGCTTAGTGTATTAAATGGAATGAACCCATAAAAAGCAAACAAAGTTTTACTAAAGTTACACAAAGCTCTTGACATTACTAATAATTGGAGTATCATTATATTTAAAGTAGGTATAGTTATATTTTTAACAATAACCCCAAAAATCAAAAATGGAGGAGGGTTTAAAATGAACTCATCATTAGAGTTCGAAAAGCTTTTAGAGCCAATTCAAATTGGACCGATGAAACTGAGAAACAGAATTGTCATGCCTCCAATGGTTACAAATTATGCAGCTGCTGATGGTGCAGTTACCGAACGTTTTAAAGCTTATCACCAAGCCAGAGCAAAAGGTGGAGTAGGCTTAATTATTGTAGAAGCAACATATGTTCATCCAAGTGGTAAAGGTTTTCAAAATCAAGTTGGTATTTACAAAGATGAATTAATATCTGGCTTGAGAGAATTGACTGAGACGGTGCATAAGTATGGAGCAAAAATTGCCGTGCAACTTTATCATGCTGGTAGGCAAACAACTTCGAAAGTTACTGGAATGAAAGTGGTTGCCCCTTCCCCTATTCCTTGCCCAGTTAAGCAAGAAATGCCCAAAGAATTATCAGTAGACGAAATAAAAGAATTGGTGGAAGCATTTGGACAAGCTGCGAGACGTGCTAAAGAAGCAGGGTTTGATGCTGTCGAAATCCATGGCGCCCATGGTTACCTACTTAACCAATTCTTATCGCCGTATAGCAATAAACGAACCGATGAATACGGTGGAAGTTTTGAGAATAGAATTAGATTTCCATTGGAAGTTGTCAGAAGAGTAAGAGAAGAAGTTGGTGGAGATTTCCCTATTATATATCGCATGAGTGCCGAAGAATATGTTCCTGGAGGACTTACGATTGAAGATACTAAGATATTTGCTCAAAAGCTGGTAGAAGCAGGAGTTAATGCCCTGCATATTTCAGGTGGAGTATATGAATCTTCGGCAATGATTATCCAGCCCGCAGCCATTCCTCAGGGTTGTTTTGTAGAAAACGCAGCTGCTATAAAGAAAGCAATTAATAGCAAAATACCTGTAATTGTTGTTGGTCGAATCAAAGATCCTCTTATGGCAGAACAAATCATCCGTGAAGGTAAAGCTGATCTAGTATCTATGGGAAGAGCTCTACTAGCAGATCCAAATTTGCCTCAAAAAGTTTCTGAAGGTAAAATTCAAGAAATAAGAAAATGCATTGGTTGTAATCAAGGTTGTATTGATCGTTTATTCCAAGACCTTGATATTACTTGCATAGCTAATGCATTAACTGGACATGAAACAGAATTTGATATAGAAAACCCGGCAGAGAAAAAGAAGAAGGTATTAATAGTTGGTGGTGGACCTGGTGGTCTAGAAGCAGCCAGGGTAGCCGCTTTGCGAGGACATGAAGTGATTCTTTACGAAAAGCAAACAGATCTGGGTGGACAAATGCGAATTGCTGCTGTACCGCCTTATAAAGGAGAAATAAATGATTTGGCTAATTATCTTATTAATCAAGTAAAAAAATCTGGCATTGCAATTGTAAAAGGCAAGGAAGCAGATATGAAGACAATTCAAGAGGTTAAACCAGATGTGGTAATCTTAGCAACAGGATCTGAACCAATAATTCCTGAAATTCCTGGAGCTAATCAGAAAAACGTTGTTACAGCGCATGATGTCCTTAAAAATGCGGTTATTGTCGGTAAAAAAGTAGTTGTCATTGGTGGTGGATTGGTAGGTTGTGAAACTGCCGAATTTTTAGCTGATCAAGATAAAGAAGTAACTGTAGTGGAAATGTTGGATGATATAGCAATAGATGTTGGGGCATTGACTAGAGTTCTCTTACTAAATAGAATGGCCGAGAAAAAAATAACCGTATTGACGAAGAGCAAAGTTCGAGAAATATCAGGAGATAAAGTTATTATAGAAAGTAAAAGTGGAACTCAAGAAATAACTGGTATAGATACAGTCGTAATGGCAGTTGGTTCTAAACCCAAAAATGATTTATTGAAGTCCATTGAAGAAGAAAATATACCTGTTTATGCTATTGGGGATTGTATCAAGCCTAGAAAATTTATAGATGCCATTCACGAAGGTTTTCGCATAGCATATAATTTGTAATTTTAAAAATTACATTAAATACTCCTACAACGCACTTTGCATTTAAAAGCTTAGTATAAATCTAAGGCAGAAACTGTAAGTTTCTGCCTTTCTATATTTTACTTAATAAGTTTATCAAAAGTATCTTGCAGATTTTTTATGTCTTTCAAAGTTACATATTGTCCTATGCAATGTCCATTAATAAGCACATATTTATTTTCTGCATCTCTTTTAGCAAAGCTTATTTTTTCTACTTTGCTCTTGCCATACACATCAAAAGCAAAAGGTGTTTCTCCCTGTGAAATATTTTTTCCTTCATCTAATCCACTAATTTGAAGTAATACTATTCCGTCTAAGAGATTGTCTACATCATCAGCTTTAATAGCTTTCCCATCAATTTGCCAGTTATCTTTTTCATCTTTTTGTATTTGATACTCTTTTCTATCTTGATAGAAAACTAATTTAGTTATTTCATTCTTTGGAATAGACACTACAAATTTTTCCATATATTTATATACGTAATCATCTGTCAGAAAGAAATTCTCTAAAGAAGAAGCATTGACTCTGTAAATTTTATCTCCATCAGTTTTTGCATAATAACCCTCTTGGTAATTTTCTTTTACAGGAGATTTATTACCTATAAAAAGTGAATAGCTTTTTCCATTTTTCAAAGATACTTTTATCGCATAAGAAGGTTTGTCAAGACCATAAGTGGATAAATCACCTTCTAACGTTCTATCAAAAGTGAGAGATGTCAAGCTGTCTAATAATTCATCAACATAAATGCTATCTGCTTTGTAGTCAATAGGTTCTTTTATAAACCATGTATCGCCTTCTTTTTTAAAATCAATTAAAGTTTTCCCTTCTTTTTCTATTTTTATAGAATTTACATCGTTATTTTTGAAGGTAAAAATTTTGTTGTCTTCTTTAACAGGTTTATTGGTCTTACTTTCATAAAAATAGTAGCCAAAAAGAACAGCGAATATTACCAGCAAAACAATAGTGGTTTTAAAAATCTTCATAATGTCTTCCTCCTATACCACATGTATCCTCCAATTATCCACATTACCAGTGGAATAGTTACAACTGTGGTATAAAAGAGTATAGCAGCTTGTTTGCCAGTTAGGAAAATCTGATTAAACTCAAGGGATTTAGGACGTATAGAAATCTGTGTTGTCTTATCCGCTAACCAGTTAGCACTGTTCATTAAAAAGTCTCTATTAGCTTCCAATGTAATTATTTTATCAGTAAACATCATGCTACTTCCAATAGCTACAATCTTCATTCCTGTCTTTGAATCGGATATAGCTAAGCCTAAGCTTAAAGGACCTTTGATATCACCTTTTTGAAAATTAGCATCTTTTGAGTTAAAATCGGTTTTACCCCAAGCTTTATCACTGGTTGAAAGCAATTGCTCTATAGTTATATTTTCTGTTGGTTTATCAGGATAAGAAATACTTCTTGACATTGGCATTACAACGTACAAGTTTGATAAATCCAATTTATTAGTTATAGTATGAAATTTGTACTGAGGAACTGGAGAAAGCGGGTCCATAAAATAATTCCTTCCTGGATCTACTACAACGTCATTGTCAAATTTTACACCCCAAGTAGACAAAAGCTCATTTACAGATTTTTGAGTCAAAGGCCCATATTCTGCCCCCATTGCAATGATTGCTTTTCCGCCTTTGTCAAAGTATTCTTTTAAAGCAGCCATTTCCTTGTCAGTAAAGTCTCTTCTTGGGTTAACAATAACTAATAAGTCTGTATTTTTTGGTATTCCTCCTGCCTGTCCTATATTTAAATCTTCTACATTATATCCTTCTCCTCTCAAAGCGTTTTTAAAAGTCACCAAATAGTCAATACTGTTTAATTCATCATGTCCTTGAAGAATATACGCATTTAATTTTTTAGGCTGTGTAACATCAATTATAGCCTGTGTAAACTGTTCTTCTCCATTAAAAGTAGCAGTATTAGGCTGACTACCCATGCCAAAAATATCATAAGAATTTACTATCTGTCTTTTTTCATTAGCACCACTTCCTGCAATAAAAAGCACTGTGTCATAATCCGTAATTCCATATCTTTGAGCAGTTGCCGGCTCCTTATCTGGGTCTACAAAATGGACAATTATTCTCTTTGAAACATTTCTGTATTGATCTAACAAACTTTTTACCATGTCTCTTGAAGTAGTACCCTCTTTGAAAAAGGCATAGACAGTTACATCTGTTTTTAGACTTTTCAAAACTTGTTTTGTTTGGTCAGAAAGGGTATATTGCTTGTTTTTAGTCAAATCCCACTTGACAGGCTTTTGCGTGACTATAACATTTGCCAATATTAAAATAGCCAGTAAAAGAGCTGTCATTATAAAAGCATTAGTCCCGTACTTTAGCCTTATATTATTCATCTTTTCTCCTCCTAACTCCAACGTCTTTTGTCTACAACACGAATTGTCAAGAAAATAAAGAATATAATTACACTTATGAAAAAGACTACATCACTTAAATTCACTAATCCATTTAGAAAATTATTTAGCCTGTCAAAGAAAGACAGATTCTGAAAAATAGTTTTTGCTTTTCCACTAAACACGTCTCCTAGCCAACTAATCAACCAAAGCACAAGAATTAAAGCAAATCCAATTACTCCAGCTATCATTTGATTTTCTGTAAGTGAAGAAGCAAAAAGCCCTATTGATATAAAAGTCACTCCTATTAGAAACACTCCAATATAACCTGCTATGATAGAACCCATATCTGGTGAAGAATACAATTTAAGATAAATGGGGTATAAAAAAGTTATTACAAGTGCTACTAAATACACAAACACTGTAGAAAAAAACTTGCCAATCACTATATCAGTAACTGTAACGGGTGACGTGAGTAAAAGTTGATCTGTTCCCGTCTTCATATCCTCTGAAATAAGTCTCATTGTCAAAATAGGACTTATAAACATAAAAACAGTGACCATACTACCTAAGATTGGAGTTAATATAGCATAATGAGTAGATAACACATAGGTTGTAAAAAAGTATCCAGATATCAAAAGATAAAATCCTAGCAGCACATAGGCAAGGGGGGAAAAGAAATAGCTTTTAAGCTCCCTCTTTAGTATTTCCCACATTTTCATCGTAACTTTCCTCCTCTGTTGTAAGTTCTAAAAATACTTCTTCAAGACTATAATTTAGCATTTTAAGTTCTAATATTGGAAAGCCTTTTTTGGCAAAAGCAAAAAACATATCTTTTCGAACATCTTTATCAGCAGAAGATTCCACTGTCAACTTTATCGTATTATCTGAATCAACTTCTGCTTCTACATTAGTTACTCCTTCAATCTCTTTTACACTGTTTACTACTTCTTCATAAGGCCCTTCCACTTTTATAAAATATCTCCTTGAATTTTGCAATGCAGTTGATAAATTCTCTGTCTTATCTATTGCAACAATTTTCCCTTTATTTATTATAATAACTCTGTCACATACCATACTAACTTCTGGCAATATATGAGTGCTTAAAATTATTGTATGCTTTTTCCCTAACTCTTTTATAATATCTCTTATTTCTTTAATTTGCTTAGGGTCAAGACCTACTGTCGGCTCATCTAATACCAAAACATCAGGGTCTCCTATGATTGCTTGTGCTAGTCCAACCCTTTGTTTATAACCTTTAGACAAGTTTTTTATAAGCCTTTTTCTCACATCAGTCAAACCAACTTCATGTATAATTCGTTCAACATCTTCTCTTCTCTTTTTTGGAGGAACACCTTTTATACCTCCTACAAAATGGAGATATGCCTCTACGGTCATATCTAAATACAAAGGAGGTACCTCTGGTAAATAACCAATATGTTTCTTTGCCTCTATCGGTTGTTCAACAATATCATATCCTGCAATTTTTATAGTACCGCTGGTAGGAGGCATATATCCTGTTATCATTTTCATAGTGGTAGTTTTACCAGCACCATTGGGCCCCAAAAAACCAACTATTTCTCCTTTATCGACAGAAAAGCTTATGTTATCTACTGCTTTACGAGTACCATAAACTTTTGTGACGTTTTTTAGCTCTATCATCATAGCAGTCTCAACCCTCCATTTTACATAGTGTGGAAATTGTATCATAAAATTATTAAAAATTTGTGTACAAATTGTTAAGCATTAGTTAAGATTGTAACTTAAAGCAAAATGATAATAAGAAACTATGACAAAGTCGTCATAGCTTCTTATTATCCCATTATCACTAAAACCTGATGACTATTCCCCTTCTTTGTTAAATCAATAGTCTTATCTGTAACAAGCTCCCCATCTATATATACTTCCTTTACGCCTTTGTTAACACCATTAGGATTTCTTACCTCTATTAAATATTTGATATTTTTATAGTTATATTCTATCACATATTTATCCCAATTTTGGGGTATACAAGGATCTATTATAAGTTTTTCTCCGTATTTTTTCAAACCCAAGAGGTTCTCAATTGCTATTCTGTACATCCAACCTGCTGCGCCAGTATACCACGTCCAACCTCCTCTTCCTACATGAGGTTCTACCGCATACACATCTGCAGCCATGACATAGGGCTCTACTTTATACTTCATACACTCAATAGGGGTCCTGGTGTGATTTATAGGATTTATCATATTGTAAAGTTGCCATGCTCTATCTCCTTCTCCTAGCTCTGCAAAGGCGAGTATTACCCATGCTGCCGCATGAGTGTATTGACCCCCATTTTCTCTAACTCCTGGAACATATCCTTTTATATACCCCGGATTTAAATCCCCGTTGTCAAAGGGAGGGGTTAAAAGCTTTATTATCCCTTCTTCCTCATTGACCAAATAATTTACAACAGCCTTCATTGCCTCTTTTACTCTTACTTCTTTTCCCGCTTTAGATATAACAGACCAAGATTGAGATATGGAATCAATTTTACATTCTGAATTGTCTACAGATCCTAAAGGTGTCCCATCGTCAAAGTAAGCCCTTCTGTACCAACTTCCGTCCCATGCATTTTCTTCTATAGCTTTTATTAATTTATTAGCTATTTCTTGATACTTTTTTGCATGTTCTTCATCCTTTTTAGTTTGACATATGGGCGAAAACTTCTGAAGAATAGTGTACAAAAACCAGCCAAGCCATACACTTTCCCCTTTCCCTTTGTTTCCTACCTTATTCATTCCGTCATTCCAGTCGCCAGCCCCCATCAAAGGCAAGCCATGTTCTCCAAATTTTAACGAATAGTCTATAGCCCTTATGCAATGCTCATATACTGTACCTTTTGTTTCAGATATACGAGGTGTTGAATATCTTTCTTCCTCTTCTTCTTTTAAAGGCAAATCTTCTAAGTAATTTACTTCTATGTCCAGTATAGGCCAATCTCCTGTCTTTTCTATATAGTCAGCTGTGACGTAAGGAAGCCACAACAAGTCATCGGCAAATTTTGTCCTTATACCTTTATTTAATACAGGATGCCACCAATGTTGCACATCTCCTTCAACAAACTGATGCTGGCAAGCGTTGACTATTTGATTTTTTGTAAATTCTGGCTCTAGATATACCATATTCATAGCATCCTGCAATTGGTCTCTAAAGCCATAAGCTCCTCCTGATTGATAAAAAGCTGACCTTGCCCACAATCTACACGCAATTGTTTGATAAGGCAGCCATCCATTTACAAGTAAATCCATTGACTTGTCAGGAGTTTTAATCTGTATCCTTCTTAGAAGCTCTTGCCAAAATTCTTGGACTCTTTGCAATTCATTCTGACAATTTTCAACATTTGTATACTTTAAAATCAACCTTTTTACTTCTTCTTCGTTTTTACCATGTCCTAACAAGATTGTAAATTGCTTTTCTTCTTTAGCTTTTACTTCTACATGAAATTGTATTGCAGCACAGGGGTCTAATGATATTCCTGTAGAATTTGAGAGAGTCTCATATTCCAATGCTTGGGGTAAAGTTAAACTTGAAGCAACTCCTATAAACTCTGCTCTGTCGCCTGTAAATGAATTTATCTTTTCTGAAGCTGACAAAAATGCTAATCTATTAGCAAAATCTTCATTGTACACATTTTTAATCATTAATGCTCCTATTTTTTCATCGTACTTTGTAAATAGATACGGAAAAGTAATCTCATCAGTTACTCCTAAAACTGGCCTTATGTAATAAGATACTGTAAGTTTCCTGTTTTCATTCCCTAAATTTTTGATGGTAACTAAATTTATCTTTATAGAATCTTCCTTTGCTACAAACATCTTTAAGTGTTGGCTTAAACCACAGCATATTGTTTCAAATGAAGTATACCCAAAACCATGTTTTATATAATGAACTTTTGCTTTACCAGCAGGTAAAGGAGTAATTGACCATCTGTCCCCTGTTTCCTCATCTGTTAAATAAATTACCTCTCCATGGGGGTCTAAAACAGCGTCATTGTACCATGGAGTCAATTTGTATTCCCGGCTGTTTTCTGCCCAAGTATACCCTGCTCCTGTTTCTGACACCTGAAAGCCAAAAGAAGGGTTGGAAATCACATTTATCCAAGGAGCAGGAGTACTTTTGCCTTCCCACTTTATGATATACTCTTTGCCATCATAGCTAAATCCTCCAAAACCATTGTAATAATCTAATGGTAATTCCTCTAATTTGATTTCTTCAAAATTTTGTACTTTTTTGACCCAATTTTTAAGTTTTGGAGCGTTTTTTGTCTCTTTAATCATTATCTGGTCGTAAATAGATTCATTTCCTCCTTCAAACTTAAGGGCAACAACAGTATTTAAAAGATATACATCTTCCTCTTTTAAATTATTTTGCTGTAACAAATATACGCCTCCATATTTGCCAAAAATGTCATAAGAAAAGGTAGTATTAATTAATTCTTTTATCTTATCATGTAAGGGCTGTAGATAACCGCTTTTATCTTTGTTTAATATCACAAGGTCAATATTTATCCCTTTCATTTTCCAATATTCATAAGCTTTTAAAAACCACTTTACCATTTCTATTTCTTCCATCTTTTCTATCTCTACTAACACAATTGGCAAATCTCCTGAAATCCCATATGCCCACAGACCAGATTGACCTTTTACATTTTTCAAAATCATCTCTTCTCTATACCTGCGTTGAGGACTCACAAATAAAATGTGAGCCAACATTCTTTGCAAAAGGCCTAATTCTCTGGGTTTTAAATTAAGATAATCTAATTCTACCCTACTTCTTGTCCACGACATTTCAAAAGCTCTTTCTACTACATTTTCCTCTTTGTATTTTGCAGCAATTTTTATGGCTTCTTCTTTAGTTTCAGTTATTGCAGAAATATATACTACTTTTGCTACTTCCCCTGGCATTACTTTTACTCTTTTCCTTAAACTTACAATAGGATCGAGGACTGCTCCTTCTGTATTGGAAAGGGGCTGATCAGCTTCTAAAGCAATTGGATTTTTTAGACTTCTTCCTCTTCCTATAAATTTTGCTCTATCAGTTTCAAACTGAGTATCTCCCACAATTTCTCCACTTAAAACTGCTACCTTGTGCACAGCCCATAGTTTACTTTTTCCTTGTTCCCTTGGCTTTCTGCAGACTAAAATTGCATCTTCTTCCTTTAAAAATTCTGTTTTTACAAAAAGTTTATTAAAAGCAGGATGTGCCACATCTGTTGGCAAATCTATTAAGCTTATTTCTCCAAAACTTGTAATTTCTAATATTCTCGGATGTTTACTATGATTTTTTAAAGTCAATCGCCTTATCTCCACATCATCCTCTGGTGAAACGACTATCTCTAAGTGAGTATCTATATTTCCAACTCTTTTAAAGTATTCTGCTTTATCTGCAGAGAAAACAACCCTGTAATTCTGACCTTTTTCGTAAAAGGGAGCGTAAGTGGCTGACCATACAGTATTAGAGTTTATATTTTGAACAAATATAAAGGTACCAAAATCTTGCGCCAAGTCTTTCCTCCATCTTGTCAAGAAAATACCTTTGTTATTTTTACTGTATCCTGTCCCTTTTTCTGTAAGCATTACAAAATATCTTCCGCTCGATAAAATATGAACCTCTGGCAGCCAAGTTTTTGGTTCTCCTAAAACCCTTACAAAGTCTCCATCTTCTTTGCGAACTTTTTGAATTTTTCTTGCTTCTTCTCTTTCTTCCCTCGTTATATCTAAATACATTGGCATTTTTTCTTGTAATAATATTTGAGTAGCTTTTATACTTGGGTCTTTATGAAATCTTTTTTGCATTATATTGTTATTTATAAAATTGTCTAAAGCCACAAAAGCCATACCTTGGTGATGAGCCATAAAGCTTTTGACTATCGCACTTTTCTTGCCAAAAGGAACTCTTTCTGGTGTATAATCTATCGCTTCATAAAAACCGTATTTCCCTTCAACTCCTTCTTTTTTAAGGAACCTTATGTTTTGTAGCACCCCTTCTACATCTACTCCAATAGCCAGCAAAGACCCATAAGGAGCTACTACTTTGTCGTGGGATAATCCCCTTTTAAGACCTAGACTTGGGACTCCAAAAGCTTTGTACTGATAATTCAAATTTATGTCAAAAGCGTAAAATCCGGACTCCGATATACCCCATGGAATTCCTAATTCTTTAGCATAATTTTTTTGCACTCTTACAGCAAAGGCATAAGTTTCATCCAATAAAGTATTTTGGTAATTTTTCATTATTAAAAGGGGCATAAAGTACTCAAACATCGTTCCAGACCAAGATACCAAGCCTTTATAACGATTTTCAATGGCAAGCATCCGGCCCAATTTAAACCAATGTTTTTTATCAATTTCTCTTTTTGCAATAGCAATAAAACTTGCTTGCCTTGCTTCCGAAGCCAACAAGTCATAATAAGACTTTGTAAGTTTTTCCTCCTCAACATTGTATCCTATTGAGAATAACTGTCTTTTTTCATCATACAAATGTCTGAACTCTGTTTTTTCTACCAAATTTTCAATTATACTCTTTATATTTTCAATCTCTGCCTCCAAGTTTTTGATTTTCTCCAAAGCCCGGGCAACTTTATCTTTTTGACTTTTTAACAAAGCTTTCCCCTCTTCTGTAGCTTTTTCAAAAACTTCTTCTATTTCTAATAAATAGTTTTTATAGACTTTTTCCAATTCTTTTGGAGATGAATGTTCTTCAAAAACCTCCTTATATCTTTTAAAAATTTCTTGCTCTTTCTGTCTTTCATCAAATTCTGTCCATGCTAAAAATTCTTTCATCTCCCTTTTTAAAGCCCCAATTATATTCTTTAACCTTTCAATATTTCCTACCTCATCTTCTGTACTTGAAAGTTTCTCACTAATTTTACTTAAGAATACCTCCCAATCAGATGGCATTAAAGTTTTTTTATTTAAAATGTTTCTAAAAATATCTTCAGTAATTCCTTCTATATTCAACATTTTGATAGTATCTTTTAAGCCTTTTGCCAATTCAATATCTATAAGAGGTTTATTTAAAAATTCACCTATTGCTTCCTTTACTGTAATCAAATAACCTACTAAATTTCCGCTATCGACAGTAGACACATAATAGGGCCTTAAAGGCTCTAAAGTCCTCGTATTGTACCAATTGTACAAATGGCCGTTCCATTTTTCCATTTTTCCAATTGTAGTGAGGGTTTTTTTGATTCTTTCTACCATCTCAGTTGTGGTTATATAGCCTAAATCTCTTGCTCCAACTACTGAAACCAAGTAAAGTCCTATGTTTGTAGGTGACGTTCTCTCCGCAATCCCATTAGGCGGGTCTTCTTGAAAATTATCTGGTGGTAGATAATTCTGGCTTTCTGTCACAAAGTCTTCAAAAAATCTCCAGGTTTTTCTCGCAATTAGTCGCAATTCCTCCATTTCCTCTTGTGACACAGTTTTTTCTTTTGAAATTATTGGCTGGCTTATATAAAAAGCAATGTAGGGAGAAATTGCCCAAAGGAAAAAAAGCACTATTGCCCCAATTAAATCTTGGGGTTTAAAATACATAGCTAATGCAACTAATGCTAATCCCTCTACTAAAACTATCCACATTCTTTTAAAAAAACTTGCAAAGTCATTTCTAAGTCGCTTCTCCATGTCAGCAGCCGTAATCCATTCTAATAAATTCTTTCGAGTTATATACAGTCTCGTCAATGTTCTAACTATTGCATCTGCCATCATATAAGCTTGATAGGGTAAAAACACAAAATTAAGTAATGATTGATAAAAAGCGGCTTCTATGCTTGTTATCACGGCTTTATGTCTTTTTTCCCAATAGTGTCTGAACTGGCCTTTAAAAATAGTGTCAACTAAAGCAGGTAGAATTGGGAAGAATACAGTTAAAATCGCAACCCCTAACCATAAAAAACTGCTTCCCGGCAAAAGGCTAAATCCTAAAAATAGCATTAACATCAAGGCAACTGAAACAACACTTCTTCTTAGGTTGTCTATAATTTTCCATTTAGTTATTAAAGAAAGGGGGTTTTTTACCATTTCTCCTTTTCTATTTTTTATTTTAGATTTCAAATAAGGCAATAACTGCCAATCCCCTCTTACCCATCTGTGCAGTCTCATGATATAGGAATTGTATTTAGCAGGATAGCCATCAATCAATTCTATATCACTGACAAGACCGGTTCGCACAAAGGACCCTTCTAAAAGGTCATGACTTAAAATAGAATTATCCGGTATAGTATCTCTTAAAAGTTCTCTAAATACATCTACATCGTATATTCCTTTACCTGTATATATGCCTTCTCCGAACAAATCCTGATAAACATCTGATACTGCTGTAGTATATGGATCTATACCGCCTTCTCCAGCATAGATTTTAGAAAACAGTGTAGCATTTGCGCTTTCTATATCAATGCCTATTCTAGGTTGCAATAGTCCATATCCCTCTACTACTACACCATAATCTCTGTCAATCACTGCTTTGTTTAAGGGATGCAACATAGTACCTACTAATTTTTTAGCAGTATCAATAGGCAAATTTGTATCTGCATCCAAAGTTATTACATATTTTATATTTAGTTTGGCAACATCTCCACTAACTACATAAAAACTCGTATCTTCCTTCCCTCTTAAAAGTTCATTAAATTCGACAAGAGCTCCTCTTTTTCTTTCCCAGCCCATCCAGCTTTTTTGCATTTGATTGTATTTTCTTTTTCTGTGGAAATAGTAAAATATCTTTTCGCCGTTTTTAGAATATTTCTCGTTTAACTTTTCAATTTGTTCCAAAGCACACTTTACAATCTTCTCATCCTCCGACATAACCTCAAAAGGAGCGTCTTTAAAATCCCCTAATAAGCCAAAATACAAATTCTTTTCTCTGTTGGCGTGATAATACACCTCAAGATTTTCAATCAGCTCTTTTGTCCTTTTTTCATCTGGCAAAAGAGAAGAAATAACTACCATTGTCTTAGCATCTTCAGGAATACCTTCTTTTAACTCAATTTTTGGCAATATCACTGGCCTAAAAATATGCATTAAAATCCAATTTACTAATTGAATTGATATTTCGCTAAAAGGCACGAGAAGAATTAGAGCGGAGATGAATAGCATGTCCCACCTGTTGAAAAAATTTGCTATATATTTCAATACCAAAAATTCTCCTAATAATATAAAAGTTAAAATTAAACTTAGATACAAAGTTTCGGGAGATTTTTTGGCAATTTCTATCCAGCTTATTGTCCTTTTTGATTTATTACTCAGCTTATTTTCAAGAATACTTCTTCCTTTTCCTACAAGGTAAAATCCTACATGGTTTATATACCCTAGTTCTCCCTCTTGTTCTGCCACTTCTTTTGCACATTCAATAGCCTTTTTAGCAACATATGTTTCTGAAGTATTATAATATTTGGCTATCTTTTCTATTTCATGCCTGTAATAATCTCTTGATTCAAAATCCATCTTAGGATACGTACCATCTGGGTCTTGCCTTAACACTTGTTCTACAGAACTCAAACTTTCAAAAATTTGTGCCCAATCCAGTGATGAAACAGTTTTTAAACTGGTAATAGCATTGCCTATAGAAATCTGTCTTTTGACCTGTATTTGATGAGCCTTTTCTGCTACATCACTGATGCTAGTGTCATATTCCATCAAAATCTTCTCTATAGACTGTATAATATTAGCAGAACTATTCCCTTCTTTTCTAAGTCTACTTACCAAATGCTCAATAAACTGAAGAGGAAATTTATCCGCAACGTTGATGTTTTCCCTTATGAGCTTTTTCACTTCTTCATATTTCATTTCTTTTTGTAAAAGCAATGTAAGTATTTTCTCTGCTTTTTCTCTTTGGCTGCGAGTTTCTACAATTTTCTCGCAAATCTTTTTTATTTTCTCCACCAAAGCAATGCGTATCATAAGGCTTAAAGCCCACAGCTCAGAGCTGGAAAGCAAAGCCTTTGTCTGATAAGCCTTTATAAAATTAATTATGGCTTTTTCATCAATTTTCCCATCAGTGTGAAGAACCAGCTCAAAGGCTATAGCATATATTCTTGGGTAGCCTTTGAATAAACCATTTTTAATCCCTGGAAGTCCGGAATAATAACTTTTTGACAAACTTTTTCTTATTTCTTTGACTTGCTCTTCGATTATATAAAAGTTGTCTAACAGCCATTCCTCTTCTTGAGAAATATAGACATCCTCTTCCTTTAAGATGCTGTTCAAATTTCTATAAACATTTTTTATGTAGTTGTAGTTTTTATTCATCCGCGGAATTAACAAATAAGATAATTTAGTTCTCTTCATTATGTTGTGATTCTGCGCTATTTCGGCTGCATGTTTTTCCATTTCTTCTGAATTTAGAATAATATCATCAAAATCCCTCATCGAGTCTTCTCTATTTAATCTCTGATTTTTTGAAACATGTACTATTGAAGTTGCTATTAAAAGCAAAACTAAAGCTACTATGTACCACACAGTCTGTCAACCCCTTCTCCACTGCAATTTTATGCTAAAAATATTATTCCCCCAAATTGCGATTTTAAAGCAAAAAAATAAAAGCTCGCATATGCGAGCACACACAACTATTCTTCCCATACTTCTATGTCTCTGAGCCACTTAGGATAGTAATTTTTAACTATTCCTTTTGCAACCCTTCCCCATCCTGCTGGAAATCCTTCTATAGTAAAAAGAATCCATCCGTCTTCTAAGCTCAATTCAAAAGTTTCTCCTTTTAAATATTTTTCCCTCTGTTTTCTTTCAAGTTCCAGAAATCTTCTAGCTTGGTAAGTTTTAATCCCCATTGCCAACCAGTGAGAAGGCTCAAACCTGTTTTTCTTAAGCTCTCCCAACTGCCAACCGTATCTGTAAACTCGTATATTACTTAAATCCGGTAAGCCTTGTGGTACATGGTAAACAAAATCATTATGCACTTCAATATTTAAATTACCTAAGTCTAAACTAAGATATCTATCAGCAAAATCGTAAAACAGTTGTAATTCTTTTTGTTTTTTTTTACCCTTCCTCCTTTTGAATTTAGAATTTGCTTCTCCCTCTTTTTTTCTCAATTTTGCTATAAAATGTCCTTCTCCTCTTACTTTGTGGGGCCACAATCTCATACATTTTTTCAAATCTTCAGGTCCTTCCACCCATTCTGGATAACCTCTGTCAAAAAATTTACTCATTTCACTTTTTTCAACTTTAAACTCTGGATATTCTTCTAAAAATTTTTTTATAACTCCTTCGTTTTCTTCTGGCGAAAAAGTGCAGGTAGAATAAACCAAAATGCCTCCCGGCTTCAATAACGGCGCTACATTTCTAAGTATATTTTTCTGTGTTATGGAGCAACTTATCACATTATTTAATGACCAAATTTTTCTCGCTGTAGGGTCTTTTCTGAACATCCCCTCTCCTGAGCAAGGAGCATCTACCAAGATTTTGTCAAAATATCCTTCAAATGCAGTAGTCAACTTTTCAGGAGTTTCATTTGTTATGACAATATTTCTTATCCCCATTCTCTCTACATTTTCTACTAATGCTTTTATTCTTTTTTTATCTATTTCATTAGCAACAATAAGCCCTTCATCGCCAATTTTTGTGGCTATATGGGTAGTTTTACCTCCCGGTGCTGCACTTACATCAAGAATTTTTTCCCCTGGTTTAGGATCTAATACCTCCACAACTGCCATTGCTGTCGGTTCTTGAATATAATAAAGTCCTAAAACATGGTACAAATTATTGCCTGCCTTTTCCTCTTTGTCGTAATAAAATCCTGTTGGACACCAAGGAATAGGTGTTATCTCAAAAGGAACAATTTTTTTAAACTCTTCTACACCGATTTTTAATGTATTCACTCTTAAACCTTTTTGAGGTTTTTTGTCGTATTCCTTTAAAAAATCCTCATACTCTTCTTTAAGTAATTGCTCCATTCTCTTCAAAAACTCTTCTTTTACTATAATTTTCATCTTATTACTACCCCTATCTTATTGATTGAATAATATACTGGCAACTAATCTTTTAGATACTAATAACTTTCCCATTATTTTCCGCTGACAACAATATTTTATCCAAAATTAATTGGTCTTTATAGGCCTCGTCAAAAGTCGGCGTCTCACTAAATACAATTTTACCCTCTACAATATTTGTAAAAAAGTTTATAAGGCTTGCCATATGTAAATCTACCATCCACCCAAGAGAATACTTTTCTGGAGGATATATTGACATACTATACTCGCTAAATTTGCTTTTTTTATCGTAATCGCCAATTATTTGAATATTTTCTTGCTTTTTATATAATATAGCATAACGAGGCTGCTTTGTAGTTATTTTTATTGACCCTTTTGTTCCATATATTTCAAATATAGTCTCTTCCTCAAGGTCCGGAGATATCCTTGAAGCTTCGATGCTTCCCCAACCTCCATTTTCCATTTCTACTTCTACACTTGTCCAGTCATCTACATCTACTTCTTCATAAATATCAGAGCCTTTGGATACAGGCCTTTTTTTAAAATATGTCTTGGAATTTGCTCTCAAAGACTTTATTTCTCCTATCATAAATCTCACTGCATCCACAAGGTGTATACCCATGTCAACTATGGCGCCACCACCAGAAGTAGCTTTTTTCATTTTCCAAGACATAGGCCTCTTAGGGTCCATATAACCCGAGTGAAGCATCAAAGCCTTAAAATTTAAAATTTCACCTATCTCTCCATTTTTTATCATGTCTCTTGCTTGGTTTACCGCAGGCATAAACCTGTACATTAAAGCTGTTTGATGTATTAGCCTTTTTTCTTTTGCCTTTTCCATTATTTCATAGGCTTCTTTGCCGTTAACTCCCATTGGCTTTTCAAGATATAATGGAATACCTTTTTCTATCGCTTTCATCGCTTGTTCATAATGAAGGTAATTAGGGGTACATATGTCGACAGCATCAACGTCGCACTCTTCCAACATTTCTTCAATACTTTTTACACCTTTTTCAAAAAAATGTGGTATATCTTCTGTGTTATTTTTGCAGACAGGTCCAAGTTTCACCTCAAAAGGAAGGTTTTTAAATATTAAAGGCATTGAAAAACAAGCTATAGAATGGATTGTGCCAATAAAGCCAAGCCCTATAAAGCCAAGTTTTATTTGTCTTTTTGACATTACAGTTCACCTCTTTTCGAAAATTCACTTATTAATTATAACATTGATAAAAAGCATAAAAAAGAAATCCCTTTTATAAGGGAATAAAAAAATTTTGTAGATATTTCATCACTCATTAGAGTCGTCAATTAAATTCATGCAGAACACCTTTTGCACGAGGCACATCATATACATGCCATTTCTTTATTGTATGTCTCTTCTATAAACTCTGCAATAATAGGTCCAATCTTATCTATATCCACCAAAAAAGAGTCATGCCCTTGCATTGAAGATACTTCTTCAAATTTACCATAACCTCCTGAAGCATTTAGCTTTTTAATAAAGTCTTTCATGTATTTTGAAGGAAAAATCATATCTGTATCTATCCCTATCATGAGTATTTCTGCTTTAATCCTTTTAAGTGCCATCTTTAATGAACCATAAGGTTTCGTAATGTCATGTTCATTCATAGCCCATAAAATATATAAATATGAATTTGCATCAAACCTGTTTATAAAAGACAAACCATGATAGTTGAGGTAATTCTCCACTTCAAAATTGTTTTCATCTCTTAACCTATCAAATCTATAGTCAAATAAATCACCGCTTTTGTAGGTTATCATTCCTAACATCCTGGCAGTGCTCAACCCTTTATCAGGTTTATGTGGTTTATCATAGTAATCACCGCCATAAAAATGTGGATCATTTAATATGCATTGTATACCTACATGGTTATACGCAATATTAAGAGGGGTAAGCTTATAATCGGCAGCTATAACAATAGATTTATCCACTAAATCCGGGTATGTTACTGCCCACTCCAAAGCCTGCATTCCCCCCATAGACCCTCCAATAACAACTTTTATCCGGTCTATGCCAAGATAATCTAAAAGAAGTTTTTGCACTCTCACCATGTCTCTTATATTAATCTTCGGAAACCTCAAGCCGTAAGGTTTCCCTGTTTTGGGGTCTATAGAAGAAGGACCTGTAGTTCCATAACAACTGCCGAGAAAATTAGAACATATGACAAAATATTTGTTTGTATCAATATATTTGCCGGGACCAATTAAAGGGTCCCACCAACCCACGTTATTTTTTCCAGGATGTACACCTGCTGCATGAGCACTGCCACTTAAAGCGTGTTCTACAAGTATTACGTTATTTTTTTCTTTATTTAATTTTCCATAAGTTTCATAAACAATAGTAAGCTCATCAAAGCTATATCCACTTTCTGTAGTGAATATATTTTTCCCTCTTAGTGTAACCTTTTTTTCCTCAACTATCATTTACATCAACCTTTCTTATCTATTTTTGCGATGCATAAAGGGCATTATCAAGGTCTTCTAATATATCTTCTATGTCTTCTAGCCCTACCGAAAGTCTTATCATATCCTCCGTCACACCAGAAGCCAACTGTTCTTCTTTTGATAACTGCTGATGAGTTGTGCTAGCCGGATGTATAACCAACGACTTTGCATCCCCTATATTAGCAAGATGAGTAAATAATTTTAAGCTCTCTATAAACTTAATGCCCGCTTTTAATCCACCCTTTATGCCAAAAGTCAAGACTCCTCCTTGCCCTCTTGGCAAATACTTTTGTGCTAAAGCATAGTAGGGACTTGATTTAAGTCCTGGATAACTCACCCAAGAAACATATGGATGAGAAGCTAAAAACTCTGCAACTTTTAAAGCATTTTGACTGTGCCTTTCCATCCTAAGGGATAGAGTCTCTAATCCTTGTGCGAATAAAAATGCATTAAAGGGACTCAAAGCAGTACCCAAATCCCTTAAAAGCTGCACCCTTGCTTTTACAATATAAGCCGCTTCACCTACATCTTTTACATACCTTATACCATGATAACTTGGATCTGGTTCTGTAAGTTCTGGAAACTTTCCATTGTCCCAATTAAATTTTCCAGAATCTACTATAACTCCACCTATAGAAGTCCCATGTCCACCTATAAATTTAGTCGCCGAATGTACTACTATATCAGCTCCAAACTCGATAGGTCGGGCAAGGTAAGGAGTTGCAAAAGTATTATCTACAATTAGAGGAATTCCTGCAGTGTGGGCAATTTCTGCTATTTTTTCAATGTCAGCCACGTCAATCTTTGGATTTCCAATAGTTTCAACGTATAATGCTTTTGTCTTATCTGTTATTTGACTTTTAAAGTTCTCAGGATTTTTAGGGTCTACAAATTTAAAATTTATACCAAACTTTTTCAAAGTAGTCGCAAAAAGATTATAAGTCCCTCCATAAAGATTGGTAGAAGATACAATCTCGTCTCCTACTCCTGCGATATTAGTAACCGCCAGCGTTATAGCTGCTTGACCTGAGGATACAGCAAGGGCACCTACCCCACCTTCTAATGCAGCCATTCTTTTTTCAAAAACGTCAACAGTAGGGTTCATCATTCGAGAATATATATATCCTTCTTCTTTTAAGGCAAAAAGGTCTGCAGCATGTTGAGTACTTTTAAAAGCATAGGAAGAAGTTTGAAATATTGGAAGGGCTACGGCACCTGTAGCTGGATCAGGCTCCCAACCTTCATGGATTGCTAAAGTTGAAAAACCATATTTTTTAGCCATATTTTTTAACTCCTTTCACAAAAATTTTTTAAATTACTTCAACAAAATCCTCAAATTCACTTAACTTTAATTCTTCTATTATATTCTCTTGTAAAACTTTAAAAAAAGCTTTTATTTCGGTTATTTCTTCTAATTTTTCTATTAATTCCTCTACATTTTTCTTTGTCTTCACAATAGCTGCAAACGTACCATTTTCAGAGGAAGATTCCACAATTGATACCCTTTGTTCTTTTAAAAACTTTAAAACTTTTTTCAAACCTAAAATATCTTCTTTGTAAAGTTTAAGCCTTATATAAAAAGTATCTGTAAAACTTCCCTGACGAATTGGAAGTAAGTTTATCCTCAAATTATCCTTGATATCATAGTTTAACAATATATCAATTAAATCAGCCACTACAGCATCCCCTGTAGGAAGTTCTCCAGCACCTTTTCCTACAAAAACATATTCACCAAAACTATCCCCTCTAAGTATGATAGCATTATTTACGTCGTTTACCCTTGACAAAATATTATTTTCTTCGACTAAAACTGGTTCCACTCCTGCAAAGATACCATCTTTGACTTTTTTGCACCAGGAAAACAATTTTATTTTATATCCCCATTTATTGCTGTAATTTAAATCTTGAGTCGTGATTTCGTCTATTCCTTTTCTAGGTATGGAATTTATTGGCACATTTATATTGAACACTTTCCTCATTAATATAACAAGTTTATAAAGGGCATCAAAACCTTTTACATCATAATCGGGGTTTGCCTCTGCATATCCTAATTGCTGGGCTTCTTTAAGTGCTTCTTCATAACTTCTACCTTCAGTAGTCATTTTGGTGAGAATATAATTAGTAGTGCCATTTACTATACCGCCCACAAAATCTATTTCATCTGTGATTTTTAATCTATCAATTTGATGCAATATAGGTATAGCTCCACCTACACTTGCCTCACATTTTAGAAATACTCTATTTTTTTCTGCTATTTCATTTAATTCTTCTCCATATTGGGCTATTAATTCTTTATTTGCAGTAATTACATGTTTTCCTGAAAACAAAGCCTCTTTAACATATTCGTAAGCCGGATAAATACCACCTATTGCTTCAATAACAATTTTTATCTCTTTGTCTTTTAAAATTTCTTCAGCATTTTGAGTAAGTAGTCCTTCCACCTTCACTTTCCTGGGCTTATTGAGATTTTTCACGAGTATCTTTTTTATCTCAGGATAAACGCCTGTGCTCTCCTTTATATGACCTCCTCTTGAAGTTATCAATTTATATACTCCTGTCCCTACTGTCCCAAGTCCCAATAATCCAATTTTTACTGTCATATCACACCTCCAAGCAAATTTTTAGGCCCTCTTCGAAATGAGAAGAGGGCCTAATAATCCGCCACTCCTCTCATCTCTCAGGTTAGAATAATCTAACCTGCAGGATTTGGCACCAGACGCATATAAATGCCGGTTGCCGGGTTTCATCGGGCCAGTCCCTCCACCACTCTTGATAAGAGGTTTGCGTGTAATATATTCAATTTTGCATGTTGTAATCTATGTTATCACTTTGAAACTGTAAAGTCAAGAACTTTTTTTGTACTCTTTATTAAATTTTTTCAAAATTTTAATATACCTCTCTTCCTAAGCATTTTCCTATTTGTGTCGCAAGACGGTTTCTTCAAACTCTTCTTTTATCTTTTTTAGTAATTCCTCTCTTGTCATTATATCTAGCGCAGTCATAGCCAGAACTTTGGCTGAAAGTACGGCTGTCTCTTTACCTCTGGTCGAACCTGCGGCTTTCAAAAATTCCAGGCTATGAGGTACTACGTCCTTTTCAGCTATGGCTATGTGGGGATGGATAGAAGGCACGACTTGGCTTACATTTCCCATGTCCGTTGAACCGATGCCTTCTTCTTCGTCACTTATATCGTGATAGCCCAATTCTTTTAAATTAGCTTTAAATACCTCAGCCATAGTTTTATTAGTTACTAGGTTGTCAAAACCAAGTTCAAAATTTCTATATGAAAGCTTTGCTCCAGTTGACAACTCAGCACCCTTGGCACAGGCTATAACTTTCTCCTTTACTTCAAGCATATATTTTTTTTCCTTCGCCCTCACGTAAAAGCGGGCGACAGCTCTTTCGGGAATGATATTGGGAGTATGACCCCCTTCGACAATTATCCCATGGATTCTCGCATCAGGTCTCAGTTGCTGCCTTAAGGCATTGATGCCGTTAAAAAGAAGGATGACCGCATCCAGAGCGTTTATGCCCAGGTGAGGTGAGGCGGCAGCATGGGCTGCTTTACCTGTGTATGTAAACTCCAGGGCTTCCATGGCAAGAGAAGTTGTATATATAGTAGTCCTATTGCCAGGATGTACCATCATGGCCGCGTCCATATCATTGAAAATACCTCTTTCTACCAATAGCACCTTCGCACCATCGGTTTCTTCTGCAGGAGATCCTACTAGTATCACTTCGCCGGAAAGCTCTTCAGCCAACGCTCCTAAAGCCACCGCGGCTCCGAAACTTGCAGCTGCAATAAGGTTATGTCCACAAGCATGACCTATTTTCGGAAGAGCATCATATTCAGCTAGAAAGGCTATTTTGGGACCGGGTTTTTGGCCTTTTTTTCTTGCTAAAAAAGCAGTTGGCAGTCCTTCGACTTCATTTACTAAAAAACCATAAGCACTTATTTTTTCCCTCAACAGTTTTGAAGCTTTAAATTCTTGATTTCCAAGCTCTGGATTTTTATATATCTCATCGGCGACTTCAAAAATTTCCTCCTTAATCCTCTCGATAAAAGAAATGACTTTCTCTTTCAATCCTTCCATATCTGTAGCCACTCTCCTAATCTAAAAAAATTTATTCATATGATCCTTACGCAGTTTTTCAAAATTATCTTTATCCATCGATATGGCCCTTTTCATAGTTATTGGAACGGTATTTCAGCTCTATAAAAAAGCTTTCATTAAGATCTTGTATGGACATACTACAGTCTATTGTCTGACAAACAGCATTCAAAAATGATAAGAATTCGCTTTCAGTCAAAACACTCCTATAATCAGTTTTAAGATTATGACCTTCTTTGTTAACCGATATTATAATGATTAGAATGCTATGCTCTAAATTGATAGACAAGTCCAAAACGGTTTCTTTGACATATTGTAGTAAATACTTGACTAATGAAGACACAATATAAAATATCAGTATATAGTTTCCTCTAGGCCTAGCAGAACTATCATCGCTTACTTTGATATTTATCCAATCATTCAGTTTCCTGTTATGCAACCAGTTCTTTAAATCTGCTTCAAGTTTTTTCGGTTCACAATCCACAATGCTTGTCGGTAATGTTTTCAGGTATTCGAGGTACAAATCCTCAATTACTTGAATTGCATCCAACATATCGGAATTACCGGCCAGTCCGCTTTTTTGTTTTAGAATAGCAAATACAAATTTGCTTATTTCCCTTATACTATCTAAATCCATTTTATTTTGCTTAAGCTTTTCATTTGTTGATTTCAGGATATTCTGATATAATATATTTCTTTTTTCAAGCGCTTCCTTAAGCATCTCCTTTTCCCGCTCAAGATTGTAATATTCTATTGCCTGTCTTATTATAACTTTAAATTCTTCCTCCAATTTCCACGGTTTTGTAATAAATTTGAAAATATCGACTTGGTTTATTGCAGCCAATATCTGAGGCAGCTGGGTATAACCCGACAATACAATTTTAACTGTCTTTGGGTACTTTTCCTTGACAATTTTTAAAAGCTGCAGACCATCCATTCCGGGCATTCTCATATCCGTAACTATGACACTTATTTCATTTTCTTCCATTATTGCAAGGGCTTCCTCTGCACTCATAGCAAAAAAGGATGTATAATCCTCGTCAATAAGTCCCCTCTTTAGTGAATTGAGTATCTCTTTGTCATCATCCACAAACAAAACTGAATTGCCCTTCATATATAGCTCCCTCCAACACTGTATTTTTAAGAAAAATTGCAGTTTCCCGGCAGCATTAAATACCTTAATGAATTTCGTCAACTACTTTATCGCAGTCTTCCTTGCAGATACCAAGAAAATCAAATGCACCTGCGTCTAAATCAATTTCTAAATTTTCCCCTAAATATCTTCCTGCATAATAGTCCGCAATATGTACCACAGACACTATTTCCCTGTATATCACCCTACTGTCTGATGGAGAATGGTGGAATAGTGCCGATTCTATAACAGGATACGTAAAGTCAAGATGGTCTAATATATACCCTCCGATTTCTTGGTGTAAGGTCTGCATATTTGCTTTCACTTCATCATTATCATCTGTAAATATAGACAAAACAGCATATCTTCCAATATCATGAAGCAATCCTGCAATTAAATATATATCGCTTAAATTCTTCTTTAACAGGCGCCTATAAATTAAATCCGTTATCCTGTTAGTAAGCGTTGCATGCTTAATCAAAAGCTCTTTGTTTACGCTCGGGTTAATTTTGTTGATATATCCAAATATTACGGCAGCTAAAATAATATTCTTTATATTAAACTCACCTAAGCGACCGGTGGCTTCCTCTATTGAGCCAACCTGTGCTTCCCAAAAAGAAGAATTCACAATATCTAATGTATCCCTTTCCAGCCTTTTATCTTCAGCTACTTTTTTTAGTGCTTTTTGAGTATCTCTTACTTGTTCTAGCGCAAAACTTAAACCCTCATAAAGACCTTTTTCTCTTAAAGTACCAATGATTGAGCTTATACCTTTCAGCGTTTCCTCACTATTGAGTATCTCTCTTGCCCCTATTACCTGTTCGATTGTCCGAATAAAATTCTCATTGTCCCAAGGCTTAAACATGTACAATTTTGCTAAATTATTCTGTAAAGCGTCATTAAACAGTTTTTCCTCCGCGTAGCCGCTCAAAATGAGCCTTATAGTAGAAGGATACTTTTGTTTCACTCTTTTCAACAGTTCATACCCATCCATTGTAGGCATCTTCATATCGACCACTATTACGTCAACTTTTGTATTATCCAATATTTTAAGCGCTTCTTCTCCGCTATCTGCTGTATAAACACAATAATCACTATCAAGGTATAATCTTCTAATTGCTTTTAATATTTGCTTCTCATCATCTACAAACAATAACGTCTTACTCATTCTATACCCCACCCAAAAGCAAATCTACAACATCCATCAATTAGAATAGTTACTTTGCTGGATGATTTGTGTCCATCTGCATTTGTCAATCCTGCCTATTGCTTTTCTCGCCTCTTCCAGATCCTGTCTCGCTTCTTCATACCGTTTCAAAACGTAAAAAAGTGAATGCCTTCTGTAAAACCCTTTGGCCGCCTCATAGTCAGACTCTAACTGTAAAGCAAGTTGTATGGATTCTTCATACATTTGTAAAGCTTCAGCATAGTCTCCCATATTCGCCAATATGATGCCTTTAAGGCGCAACGCTTTTAGTTTCTTCATATCGTTCCTGGATTCCATCGCTGCAGATATAGACTTATTACAATATTCCAAAGCAGTATCCAGATTATTGCTTTGCAGTTCGTATATACTGCGGTATCTATAGTAATCGCTAATATAGGATATTTCTTCAGCATCTGTAAATATCTTATATGCGTTTTCCAGCATCCCTGGAACCTTTTCGTAGTTTCCAAGTTTTAAATTCAGTCTTGCGATACCTAAATAGTTGATTGCTGCTTCAACCGGCAATCCTCGGCTTTCCGCTATCTCCAGAGATTTGTTATAATACTCGAAGGCCTTAGCAAAATCTCCGATTTCATACATCAAATCTCCCATATTCAACTGAGCAAGACACAATTTATACATTGATGATATTTGATATGCTTTTTCCATGGACTCCATAAATAGTTGCTCAGCCCTTCTAAATAATCCTTTATCTAAGTATAGTATCCCTAAATTAATACTGCTGGATATATAATTTGCAAGGTTTGATATCTTTTTTGAAAGCTCAATGGAGTTGTTAAAATATTCCTGAGCTTTTGATATCATTCCCATCGCATGATAAATAATCCCCAGATTGTTGGATTCATTGGCCATTATTCTAAAATTATTTATTTTCTCCGCGTAATTATAGGCTTTATTCAGATAAAAAAGAGCATTTTCCATGTCTCCTCTGGTGTAATACAGTATCCCCGTCCGGTTAAGAGTCTCTGAAAGATTTTCATAGTCTTTGTTCCTGAGCAGAATTTCTTCAGATTTCTCCGCTATTTCCAAAGCTTTTGGATTTCCTTGCTTTTGAAAAATGCTGCACTTCTGCTGAAGCAGCTTCCCGTATAGGCTGCTGTTCTGCCTTATCCTATGTTCAATTTCTTCAATTATTTTTAGTGCTTCATTATATTGGGCCTTTTCTTCGTAAACTTTCGCAATCATAAGCTTTATTGAATAAATATCATCCGCCATTTCAGCGATCTTTAAGGCTAAATTTAAATATTCCAGAGCCCTGTCATACTCGGCCATTAAAAAGTATATCTCTCCGATATCCATATATGCATGTAAAGCCTTTGAATCGCTCGGCTCATCGCCTTCATTCTTTATCGCCTGAAGATACCTGTCGTAGTATTCCAGGGCGCTGTCGTAATTAAAGTCTCTTTTATACTTCTCGGCAGTTTTTCGATAGTACTCCTCCGCCTTCTTATTTAATCCTGCCGCTTCAAAATGCATACAGAGGATTTCATAAAAGTATTCCAGTTCCCCTCTATACCTCGACTCTATCATTTCTCCCAGCTTTCTATGGTAGTACTGTTTATTTCTGTTCAGGATGCTGTTGTATATAACCTCTCTGGCCGTATCTATTTCAAACATGTAGACCCTGTCAACTGCTCCCGAAGTAATTCGAACAGATTTGGGAGAAATTATATTCAATTGAACAGGAAGCTTTATGAGTCTTTCCATTTCATCCTCATCAACATCCAGCAAACTTCTTACCCAGGATAAGTTAAATTCCTTTCCTATTACCGAAGCAGCCTCCAGAAACCTTGTGGTCGCTTCATCCAGCCCCGAAAGGTTTGATAAAATAATGCTTTCCAAATTACCTGGCAGTGAAATTACTCCCTGCAAGTTAAAGTAAACGGTATTATTCTTGATTACAAATTTTCCTTCCCTTTTGACAGCATTAACAAACTCCCTTACATATAGCGGATTGCCGTTCGTAAGCTGATATATCTCATCGTTTAAGCCTCCATCGATATTTTTGCAGCCAAGTAACTGGCATATTTGAAAGCTGACCCCTTCTTTGCTTAGTTTTTTAAGCTTCAAGGTATAAATTCTATCGGGACTTATAGTATTAAACGCTTCTATTTCATAAGTGGAGGTGAAAATGAAGGTGGTTTTTACCTCAGACAGTAGTTTTATCAGTTCTATCAATATGTCAACAGACACGGAATCTGCAAATTGTAGGTCATCTACTATAAAAACAACTTGCTGATTCATGCAAAGACCTTTTATAAATATAGAAAGCTGGTTTATTAATTCTCTTTTTATATCATGGTATTCCATAGAATTCAATATATCCTGAAAATCCTTGCTTCTGTCCAAACCCATAACAAAGGCTAAAAAATCATAGTTCCTCTGAACTTCATCTTTGCTACGGCCTTTCAAAATATAACCTACGTAGGACATAAGTCTGGCTTTTTTTGTATTATTATCGGTTTCCGGATTGACATCGATCACATTGTATAAAATGTTGGAAATCAAATGGTATGCTTTTCTCTGGTAGGTGGGGTCACTATTTATCCATATCCTCTTTATATTATTATCTAAATCTGATGTGAACTTTTTTATAAGGCTTGTCTTACCAAGACCCACCTCGCCTAAAACGAATATAACCTTAGAATTTTGAGCATCTCTAAAAATGGTATTGAGGAAATTTATTTCATGGTCCCGCTCTACAAGCTGAATATCATCTTTACCGTAATCTTTTGCAATGCCAATAGGAACATAGCATTTTACAGGTTTCTCTTTGTTTTTGACCACAATCTCCCTTGGATCCGAATAGTTGATCACATCTTTTGTGGCTTCATAAACCGATTGGGAGACAAGGATTTCTCCCCTTGCTGCGCTGGACTGGAGCCTCTGGGCCGTATTTACAGTATCACCAATTACCGTATAATCTTTGTCAAAATAGTTGCCTACGCTTCCTGTGACCACAAGGCCGTAGTTTACTCCAATCGACAGGCTGAGGTTCACTCCCTTGTCGTGAAGCACTTCTTTCGAAAACTTATTTATAAGTTCCATCATTTTCATTGCGCATACCACAGCCCTTATGGGATCGTCGGCATGAGGATACTTGGCACCGAAAAGGACCATTACAGCATCTCCTATGTATTTGTCTATAGTGCCTTCCAGCTCATAAACAGGTTTTGTGATATAATCAAAACAATCATTAATTATTCCGCGAACCTCTTCGGGGTCCATTTTTTCAGATAGTGCTGTAAAGCCCGATACATCTGCAAACAAAACCGCTACATTCTTTCTACTCTCTGGCAGTATATCAAAATTTTGTATGGAGCTCCGTTCGCCTTGACTGCCAATTTTTGCACCGCAGTTGAAACAGAACTTTGCCATCATTGGGTTCGGAGAACCACACACTTTGCATTTCAAAGGAAATTTCATGCCGCATAAGCTACACTCTTTACTATCAGAACTGGGTAATTTGTATCCGCAATTAAAACATATCATATAATATGCCCCCCGATTTCCTTATCTCGTCATGTCCTCAAACTTTACACCGTTTAATTTAATTATAACATATATTAAATCAGCTTACACAGGTAAAAAAAATACCATGAGGAGAAAGAAAATAACCAACAGCATTATAGCAGAATTTGCGAAATTTTTCAGTGTGGAAAGAAAGATAAAATGAATATATTAGAAGAAAAAACAGTTTTTTTTTTTTTTGATAGTGT
>NZ_JAFCAC010000076.1:0-9915 GCF_018588165.1 Thermoanaerobacter sp. CM-CNRG TB177 | reverse complement strand
CTATATCTACATGATTTTCATTAGGTGTTGCATTTAATATTGCAATTCATAGTTTTTTTTCAAAAAAAGCGAATTTATATCTCTATATACCCTATTTTTAACAATAGTAACTGTGCCACCCGTTTCCATTTCTGTAGTAGGAAAATTACCCATTGTAGAAATAGTAACTACATGTTGATTTTCTATATACCAACCATTTTGCGACATTATATCCCAATACTTATCTACCACCCTGCTAATTTCTTTATTCCCATTTTCCTCTTGAGTTTCAGAAACTGTATACAATCGTAGAATTTCAAAATCATTTTCTTTTTCACGATATACTATATATTGGCTCCTACCATTATCCAAAGATTTGATTTCTTCACCATAGGCATCTAATAGCTTTCCTGTTTTTTTATCTATAACCTCAATTCTATCATCACCCTCCATTCAATTTCACTCTTCCAAATATGTCTGGAGTTACAACTATTTCTTCTCTACTAGATTTTTCGGATAATGAAAATTTTGCAAAAAGGATCATAGCCGAAGCTAAAATGGCAACCAAGGCCAATAAAAATATTACTCTTTTTTTCATCTAATTCCCCCTCTGATTAGATCCTTTTAACCTTCAGTTTATGTACACATTCCTTTTTAAATATATCTTCTCACCATTTATTTCAATTTGATTATCACCAATCTTATTCATTTCTACATCGTACATAGGGTACTTGCTGTACAGGTTTTTAACTAATAAAATTCCCTTAATAATCTCTTTTTCCTGTCTTACTACAATTCCATAACTCGTTGTGGCACCTCCATTTGTTCTATATGCTACAACAGAATAGGATGTAAATTTGACATCATGGATAGGCTTAAATGCACTCTTCCAGCTTAAAGTAAAAATACCTATTAAAATAACAATTTCAATTGCCATACTCAATAAAGATAGTGCTGCAAAAAAGATGCTGTTCAATATTTTACAAATCTTATGCTTAAACAGAAAGCCATTAATTAGTAGAACTATTGGTATCATTTGCACGCATAATGCAAAAATATAATTCAATAGGGAAAATTTAAAGCGCAATACTGGATAAAAGTAATTTATTACCCATAAAACATAAATAACTATTAAAACTATATGTATAATGTATTTGTTTTTGTAAAACCATTTATTCATTGTCATCACCTAAAATGACTTTTGTCTCAAATATCCATCGTTGCATTGACTTTATCCCCATAAACTTGCTATATATTTCCATAACCCGATGTATTCCAATATTAAAGCTAAGCTATAACACATAATCAGGCTGCCTTGTGCCCTGCCGATCATTTTATAAATAATATCATCATCATACTCCTTCAATTATTAGGATTTTTTACTTTTCCATTTAATCAATAATTCATTAGCAAAATAGATTGCAAAATAAATTATTACTACATCTATAGCAAATATACCCATATTGAAACTTGTTGATGTCAATAATGTAATTTTTGCTTTTAATAAATTATCATTATAAGTAGTCAAAAAGGCAAAAGGATATCCATAATGGATGGCAAACCCATCTGTTGATTGATATGGAAGTACGTAAGCCAACAACAAAGTTAACCACGCTGCCCAGTTGAAAAATCCCTTATTGAATTTCACAAATTTCTCCCTCCCCCTATTGTCTCCCATTATATTACTTCTACATATCTTTACAAATTCCTCCTCTGTTTACTAAATTGTAATATTTATGTAACATTGTTGTAATACTTTGATTTTATAATGCAACATTTAAAGAAAAAAATAAAAGAGCAGGAATTTCCTGCCACTGTTTCGAGTTATTCTTACTTGTCCCTTTTATATTTCTTCCAGTGGATGTGGATATTTTTGCTTAAAATCCAGACAAATGAACCTCCCCTTGTCTTTTGTCATACTTTATCCAGCATATATCCTTATGAGTTCTAGTATAATTACAAATATTACAACACAACTTACTATCAGCCCCATAATTATCCCTATTATTCGTTTTGATTTACTACTTAATTTATTAAATCTTTTAAACATGGTTTAATATCTCCTCTCTAATAAAAATCTGATTACTTAACGGCAATAAATACAGTTTACAAAATTAATGCTCCTGCATATTACAAAGCGTTAACTTTGTAATATGCAGTAATTTATAAAAACAACATCCAAAAATATTTAAACTGAAACTTTAAATGTCCAGAATCCTTTAATTATTCGTCTTGAAAAGTTAATGTTCTGAAAAATTAATCTTCACCACGCGAATTAATACTTTTAAATATTTTATAATTTATTTACCCATCCTCCAGCATTGTTGTAAATATCACCCCACACTCCAACTTGAACAGTCTGGATTGGAATTCCTAAATCTATCATAGTTAAATCTGCAGTAGAATATGCTTTATCCCCAAAAATCCAAGCAGTTTTTCCACTCCACGAATACGACCAGGCTGGAGCTAATAAATTTCTTGATACAACATGATCATATCCAACTATACTTAATATTGAATAATTATCATGTTCATACTTAACCCATGAGGTTGTTTCAAATACGGTTATTCCAAATACTTCTACCCAGCGTTTATATGTTGCAGTAGTCAGTTCAATTGATGAACTAGAAATTGTATAATCTCTTTTATCTAGTAATTTATCAATACTATTATCAACTACTATATCACCACCTAAAAAGGTTTCTTTTTCGCTATCTCCTAATGCTTTAAACACATCCCTCATTAGTTCTTTATTATTAATTATTTCAATGAATTTTTCTTGCTTATCTTTTGTTAAAGATTTGTATTTATATAGCGCATTTATAATAGCATTTTTTTCTTCACTATTACTATTATTGGCTTTTTGGATTAAATAAGATTCATATTCTTGGGGTGAATTAACCATTAATTTTTTATTGTTTAAATTCGAAATTTTTAAATCGGTAGCAGAGGCTGGACTCAAAGTTGAAATTGAAAGAAACAATGCAATTGCAAACAATAAAATTAACTTTTTAATATTTAAAGACTTTTTTACCATTATTAACACCACCTGTATTATTTTTTAACATGTTATTATCTAAAATATTTTCTTTTTCTAACACTTTCAACTCCTTTCCTAATAATTCTAAGGACTACCGGTAGTTCCTTCTATATCCATGGTATACTATTTCCAACGTCATGTCAATTGACCAAAAGTATAAATTTTTACTAAAATAGCACTTACTTTTGTACTTTAGTATAAAATTTAATTTCTTTTCTTCTAAAATTTGTACTAAAGTACAACTTTTTAATAAATTTACACTTTAGTAAACAGTAAACAGACAACGGACAACAGGGACGGTTCCTCTTGTTCGATTTATTTTTTTGAAATTTTCAATTAACACTATAGCGATATCCCAAATCATCAGTTACATACAATCCCCAACTAAACATGTACACTTTTGTAATAGTTTATTTCGCATTTGGAATTTTACTGACCATCCTACATTTTTTTAGATAAAAATAAAAAAGAAGGCAAATACTCAGTAAATTACAGGTATCTATTAGCTCTTATAATTCCACTGGTAGTTATAATGATTTTGTATCCCACAGCACCATTTTACTTTAATTCTATTATTATGTAAAATCACTTCCTTAATTTACTTTCCATCTCAGTAGGATATTCTCTTGTTTTCACAAATTTACAAAAAAGCCCAGACAATACTTTTCTGTCCAGGCTTTTTAAATTTCAGACAAAGGAAACCGTCCCCTTTGTCTGTCCACAAAATACTATGAATTAACTCATTTTGACATCAGATTAACACCCCAGATGCTTCATGAAATTTCTAAAGAAATTAATTTAGAAGACGGAAAAACTCAATAATGAATATAAAAGAGAGGGCTCTTTTAAAAAAGCCCTCTCTTTTCCCACCTTATTTAACTTTCATCAGACTTTTCCAATCTTACTATTCTTTACTTAATAGATTGCCAAAAAGATTGCAAATAATCCTTTTCAATTGGCTCTCCAACAATATTATACGTATACCCATTTATTATAATTATACTTTTCTTATTTTTTTCATCAAAGGCTATAAATCCACTTTTCCCATGATAATAAAAATTGATTGCATAATAAGAAAAATCTATTCTCCCCTTTACATTGCTATTCATCTTATATTTGTATTCTCTTAACCATCCGGTTAATTCCTTGATTTTTTCTTCATCTTCTGTTATTTTAGATTGTCCATCTTTCAATATCTCTACTTTTAAACACCATCAAGATTAAACCCAATTGCTTCATCAATGGTCTTTATTCTATAATCATACAGATTTTTAATTAAAATAGCAGCAAAGCAAATTATCATCACTAATATAATAACTTTTACTTTCTCATCCATTTTTATTTCCATCACACCTTTAATTTCTTACTTTAAACTCCACAACCTCGATTTATCAATTCACCCTATCTCAATATTTTGTAATTAACTTAATCAAAATTAGAAAATCTCATTTTCTCACTAAACTTAAGCTCTTTTCCCTTTACTAAATTATGCCTTTTTAAAACAACACAACACCTCCCTTCCGCACTTGGGATAAAGAGTTCCCAATAATATTAGCATGAGGAAATCTATTGTTGTAAAAATTTACCATCTAATATTTCTATCTTATATTTTTTTCGTAACTCGTTTTTATACTTTTCAAAAAATTCATTAACCTTATTTATATCGTTTTTATCCTTTTCAGACATTGCTGATATAATTTTATTTTTCAAATTCCCTATTGAAAGTATTTTTTGGTAATAAACTATTATTTCGTTCCAATATTCATCTTCAGACATTCCCAATCCTTTAATATATGCTTTAAAATTATAAATTTCTTCCATTGCCTCTTTTTGATTTTCACATTTTAATTCCCCTTTTGCAATAGCATTCATAATATACCTTGTATTTTCCATAAATTTTTTAGCATCATCATAGGTAACATTTAAACCCTGCCTCTGTGCTTCTTCATATAATATAGCTTCATCGATCAATTTATTTAATATATCTTTTCTACTCACATCTACACTCAAAAAAGAATTAATATTTAGGTTACTATTTTGTAATTCAGATAATTTCCTATTTAATACTTCTTTTTGGAATTTATTAAATAATATCTGCATTTCAATATCTTCTTTTGTGATTTTTGTGTTTCCAACTTTTGCTATTATAACATCCCTGTCTTTCTCATATTTTAGACTATTTTTCCCGAGCAAAAACCAAGGATTTGAACCAGCTGCTGTAATAATAGATGCAGCCAAAATTGTTATTAATAAAACTATCATCAACAAAATTTTTCTATTTTTACTCATTTTACAAACCTCCCGTATATATTTCATTATCTAAAATTTTACCTATAAACTTTTTATTGCTCTAAGCTACTACTAAATGTCTTCCATATGTTCAGTGTTTCTGGGGCTATCACCTGTATAGTTCCTTCCTCTTTCCACGTATCTGAAAATGTATCAAAAAATAAATTAGTATAGTTAACACCATATTTCACTATATTATCAGGAGAAATAATTATAGGCGGGTATGTGAAACTTTCTAATGTGGTATACAAAGAATTATTTTTATACCATTTAATATGCAATAAATTTATTGTCTCACTGAAAGGCATATTTCTTCCATTTACAGCTGTTCCTGATAAAAAACTTTGTGTCACAGTTATGTCTCTCCCACTAATGTCATAAAAATAACCAACATCTACTATTATTGTTTGAACAAAAGGTACAATTGCTCTGTTTTCTACAGGATAAAACCATATATAAAGGTATTTTGTTTCTTTGTGAGTAAGAGAATCTGCTTTAGCATTAACCGAAAATGATAATACAGAAGTAAAAGTAATTACAAAAATAATTAAATAAACGGTATATTTCCGTAACACTTTTAAATACCTCCTTCTATTATCTTTCATTTTCTCTTAATATCTTAGTTTTTCTTTATAGGAATCAAACAATGGGGACGGTTCCTTTTGTTTGAGCTACTTTATAAATTTTCAATTTTAAACATATACAAAAATATATACAAAATCTCTAAATTTACATAGTAATAGTATAATTACACATTTGAATTCTAACGACATTCCAAATTCTGTTTCTTTGCAACTTCGTCCATTTTTTACAATAAACACACACCTACTTTTTGTATTGCTCATACAAAAGCCTAAAGAGCTTAATCACAAAGACTAAAATAACAATATTTACTACTAATACTATAATTGTTACAATTGAAAAAATAAGAATATAGGGGAACAATAAAACACCTCCTTATCAGTAGTTAGCCAGCGAATAATACCCATCATTTCCAACATATAACCTCAACCTAAAGGTAGTTGTAAACAAATTTTCTAATGTCGTTCCTTCCCATTCTAAAGTTGCATAAGCAGGTCCAGAAATGTCTTCGCGCGCTTTATTTATTCCAAATGATGTAAGCGAATAAGTCCCAACCATAGCTATTGCATAATCATAAACTTTACTGATATAATCATCACCACCACTTACTAATACAAAATCTGCATAGAATTCTGCAGCTACAAGTATTCCTAAATGACTCACTCTAACATGTGTTTATTTTAACCCTCTCCTTTTTAATAATTCTAAAGACTACCGGTAGTTCCTTCTATATCCATGGTATATTATTTCCATCGTCATGTCAATTGACCAAAAGTATAAATTTTTACTAAAATAGCACTTACTTTTGTACTTTAGTATAAAATTGAGTTTCTTTTCCTCTAAAATTTGTACTAAAGTACAACTTTAACATTCTCTTTTTTACTAAATTGACACTTTAGTATAAACGTCTTTTCAAACGCCTTATATTAAATCTAACTTTGTTGCTTTGTACACACAGTCCTTTACATTCTTTGTTCCCAACAACTTAAAAATTTTCCTTTTGTGATTACTTTATATTACTTAGTGACATGTTGATTGTTTTTGCAATTTCTTTATCTGTTTTCCCTTCTGCCGTAAGCTTGAGTATCTCTATATTTCTATATACTTTGTCAGTAAAAATGCTATTGCTACAAAAATATCATTAAGCTCATTTTCAGAAGACATGTCTACTATCCCTATCAAATTTCCTTTTTTATCAAAAATAGGTCCAGCAATACAATTTAATCTTTTTAAATCTTCAATGTAATGCTGTTCTTTTCTTACAACCGCTATATTCTTCTCTCTTATCGCTAGTGATACTGCATTTGTCCCTGCAATTTCTTCTTTTAACATCATGCTTTCATTTAAAGAAAAATTGGTATTATCATAAGGTAAAATTAATTCTAATATTACGCCTTCTTCGTCAGTCAACAAAAATAAAAAATTTTTGAAACTATTGACACCTCTTAAATTTTCAACGCTTTTGTGAAAAGCTTTAATTAGTGACTCTCTTTTGTTATCCTTAATAAGTTTTACATTATTCAACATTATTAATTTTTTATCCGGCGTTAATCCTCTTTTTGAACATCTCCCCCCAAGATTGTTCAAAAGGGTCTTTATGTGTCTCAAATCTTATTACCTCCCCCATATTATCCCTCCTATTATACTACTCCTACATATTATACTATTTCTACATATTAATATAAATTCCTTCTTTGTTTACCAAAATTTTATATTTTGTAACATTGTTGTAACATTTTAATTTTATAATGTGATGTGTTAAAAAGAGCAGGATTTCTCCTGCTTATGTTTTGAAATATTTCTACTTGTCTGTATCCGTTGTCTAAAAAATGTTATAGCACGTTTCCAAATCTTTTTATAAATCTCCCTTTAACATATTGTGCCAAAGTCAAGTATGCAAGAAGCGTAGCTATTAAGAACAAAAAGTATATCCCCGGTAGAGGCATCATTCCAAGCTTCGCTCCAAAAGAAGTAAATGGCACAATCGTTCCTACTGTAACAGCTGCTGAGGTAAAAAGCAATAGCGGCCATGAAGCAATGCTTTGTATAAGGCGTATTTCATCTGTTAAAGGAACTACTTCGCCTTTGTACTCAGCGTATTCGCATATGGAAAGCATCTCTTTAACAGCGCCTTTCGTTACAAGCTGCCTTTTTCCACCTTCGCTCTCTAAAACTACAGACATCCTCCGCCTTACAAAATCAAAGGGTACCTCATCAACTTTTTTATATATTTTCTCCAAACCATTAAAACCCTTTTCAGCTCCATACTCTAAAATGGCTACATCCATCAAGTTCCTTAGACCTGTTTGATAAAAACTGTTTAGGTATGCATGTCTTAAAACTCTGTCATCTTCATTCCCATGTATGTCAAGATGTTTCTCTACAACTATTTTGTTTAATGTCAAAGTACCAGTTTTGTCAGTACAAAGCACATCCATTGCTCCAAAATTTTGGATAGCATCTAAAGTAGTCAATCCCTCTCTATCCGTACCTAATTGTGCCAAAACTTCATCAACATCTTTTCTAACAAAATCAATTAATTCTGTCAATCTTTTTCAAATTTTTTTACAAAAACAGCCTTGTCCCTATAAAATGAGTTAAATAAGAAAAAGTAATGCCTATTGTAGAACCCATTAATACATCTGAAGGATAATGTAGTCCCATATATATTCTTGAAAATCCCACAAGTACTGCAAGTAAAATTAAAAATACTGTAAGGCTTGGAAAAAACATTGAAAAGGTTATAGCGAGTGAAAAGCTGGCAGTAGCATGGCCTGAAGGAAAAGAATAATCCTTTAAAAGATGTTTAAAAGTGTTTGTGTTAGCTAATACCATATAAGGCCTTGGCCTTGTATATTTTCTTTTTAAAAGTTGAACAAACAAATGACTACTTACAAGCGCTGTTAAAGCTTCTAAAGCAGAGGCTTTCACTTCGTTTTTTCCAAAAAAGATTAAAAATAAGCAAGAAAATATTGTAAAAAAAGGCCCACCTATATGAGTTATTTTTGGCATTATTTTGTCTAAAATATTACATTTTATTCTTTCATTTATATAGAAAAAAATATTTTTATCCTTGTCAAGAAGTACTTTTTTTATTTGCATCAGTAAAATCCCCCTACAGTTTCATTTTACTATATATATTATCGTATTTTTAAAAGCTTTGCTACTCTTTTATGACCCTTCTAGTTACAATGGATTTTCTCTAAAAACTTTGACTAAATTATCTTATGATAACATTAAAAAAACATTATAGAAATGTTAATTTTATGTTAAATTTCTTCTTACAAAATATTCTACTATTATTTTAGCTATTCACTGTAAAAAATAAAAAGGGGAAATACCCCCTTTAAATAGTTGCTTTCTTTTTAATTTCCTCGATAGCATTGCTAACTTGAGGAATTAACGAAACCACAAAACATATTGCAACTTCCACACCTATTATACTTCCATTGACTAAAAGTGAATAAACTATAGGGCTCATTCCATCTGGCGCATAGCTTGCAAAGAAAAATACACCTGATAAAAAATGAGAGAAAAATCGTCCAAATCCACCGACTAAAATTCCCAAACTTAGGTTTTTTCTAAAAAAGCCAGCAAGTCCTAAAGCACCAAAGGCCAGCGGATAGTCGAGAAGTACTTGCACCCATTGGACTATAAATGGGTCCTGAATAAGTTGTAAAAATCCATATGTCATTCCTACAATCACACCAGGACCTGGTCCATAATAGTAGGCAAAGATAAAAAGGGGCAACATGCTGGCAGGTGTAATAGAACCACCTTGAGGCCAGTGGTAAAATCTTATATAAGACAGCACGAAAGAAATAGCAATTGAAAGTGCACCATATACAAGCATTTTTGTGTCAAATTTGACACTTCTTCGCATAAGATATAAAAGAAAAGCTAGCAATAAAATTGCCAATAAAACCGATAAAGTCACTGGCTTTATTTTGGCAAAATCAGAAAAAATACTTAAGGCTCTTTGTCAATAGTTGGGGTGGGTATTTTTTCTGAATGCCCACCTTTAA
>NZ_JAFCAC010000075.1:0-59654 GCF_018588165.1 Thermoanaerobacter sp. CM-CNRG TB177 | reverse complement strand
ACTAATGGCTTAGGCATTATTCAGCATATTAGTTTCTATGACGATGATTCTTTAGATGTCAATACTGCTAAATCTGCTGCCGAGTCTAAAGATTTATATGATTCTAAAACTTTAATCCCTTCTCTTAATGAATTCTTTAATTTACATCCTATTTTCTCTTATAGATACTTCTTAGGTGACGCCGGGTTTGATTCTTTTGATAATTACAAATACTTGTTCTCAGAGCATGGCATAATACCTATTATCCCTATTAACCCTCGAAATTCTAAAAACTTACCTCAGCCTACTTTTAACTCTGATGGTATCCCTACCTGCCCCCGTGACCCTTCTCTTAAAATGTCCTATGATGGCATCGTTCGGGAAAAAGGTAGAGCTACCAGAATTAAATGGCTTTGCCCTATGTCCAAAAAAGTTAGACTAAATGGTAAAACTACTTATATCCTTCAATGTGATAACCCCTGTACCTCTTCTAAATGTGGCAGAATATTCTATACTACCCTTGATATTGATTTTAGAAAAAATACTTTTGTCCCTCGTAACTCTAAAAAGTGGTCCAAACTTTATGAAAAACGCCCTATTATTGAAAAATCTATTTCTCTTTTAAAAAGTTCTATCGCTGTTGATAGCTTTAAACTCATAAATACCAGGTCTATCAAAGCTGATGTTTTTCTTGGGGCTATCACTCAACATATTGGTTTAATTATTACTGCAAAGCTTGGTACTTTTGAACATCCTTTATCTTTAAAAAAACTTTTGGCTTGATGACTTGTTCTTATGGTTTGATTCGTTTGTCACCTTCTTACATTAAAAAGGTGTGTTAAGTTTTGTCTTTTGGGGATTTGTATCTTTCTTCCATTTCTCTTTTTTTACTTTGAGTCTTAAATTAACATGTAATTTTCCTCTTTTACCCCTAATAATGTAACTTTTTTACTTTGATATTTACTTCATTTTGCAATCACCTAGTAAAATTTTTTGTTCTTTTATTCTCATGTCTGCTCCCAAACTCTATAGTATAGCAAAATAGTTTAAGAAATTTCATTTATATTTTACCATATATTTATAACTTGTCAATATCTTCTTGGCAAAATGATAGTGTTCATTTACTGTATAAAAATAAATTGTATTTGTCAAGTGAAAAGTACTTCAAATTTCAAATGAATTTACCTTCACTTATGATATAAAAACCATGCAATATTTTAACTCTTTATCTATTCCTCCATTTGGAGGGTTATTTTATTTTAAAAATTGTTCACTCTATCTGCTGTTGTATAGACGTTCGCAAAAAGTTTGTGGTAGCTGCTATTCCTATTACTGATTCTAATAATGTTACTACTTATGTTAAACGGCGCTTTTCTACCTTTAACTCTGACCTTATAAACTAAAAGATTGGCTTCTTAGTTACAATTGTTTTGAAGTTTGTATGGAGTCTACAGGTAAGTATTGGCTCTACATTTTTAATGTTCCTGAAAAATTCTGTCATGTTATTATTGCTAACCCTAAGTATCTCGATGCTATTAAAGGCCAAAAAAGATGATACGGATACTCCCTGGATTGCCGATTCGTTCAAATTCGGATTCGGAACTGTTCCTTCTGTGGTGTTAGTATATTAAAAAAGCAATTAAGTTTTTGGAAAAAGAAGGCTGTACTATTATCATTCCGGCAACAATATAATAACTCTCATTATTCCATCACTTACTACTGGCAGCCTCTTATAGGATGCTCTTATTGGTGTGCATAAATTCCAAAATTTTACTTTTATACTACCACCTTATTTAAAACATACGTAAAACATCTCGGTAAGTAACAAAAAGTATTAATGCAATTAGAATCATAAAACCAATATAGTGTATATAACCTTCTTTTTCGGGGGGAACTGGTTCACCTCTTACAGCTTCTATTAAAACAAAAAGTATCCTCCCGCCATCAAGAGCAGGAAATGGTAAAAGATTAAAAAGCCCCAAGTATGCACTTATAAAAGCAGAAAAAGTCATTAAATTTAATAAACCTGTTTTTGCTACAGTACCAATTGTATATACAATACCAACAGGTCCCATTATATCATTCGCAGATACTTTGCCACCTATAAGCATACCAAGTGTTATCACAATCATTTTTAAAAAATATACAGTTTTATCTATCGCATTTGTAAAAGCCCAAGGCAGTGACCTCTTATACTCTGGTATAATTCCTATCATGTTTTTAGAGGATTGTTTATCAAAAACAGGTTTTATATCTTTTGTTATAATATTTGAATCTCTTTCAATAGTTATTTGTATTTCTTTATCTTTTGTAGAACTTATGGCTTTTTCTAACTCCTCCCATGTATTTATCTTTATATTATTTACCATTACAATTTTGTCCCCCGGCAAAATTCCTGCTTTTTCAGCGGGATATCCTTCCATTACGGATTTTACCTGTGGTATCGGACTTCCTATATTAAAAAATACAATAAAAAGCAATAAAAAAGCTAATAGTATATTCATTAGAGGTCCTGCCGCAAAGACAGCTAACCTTACAGGCCAAGGCTTATTTACTATAGCCCGCGGGTCATTAGATTTTTCATCTTCACCTTCTAAAGCAACATAACCACCGAATAGCAATGCTCTAAAAGAATACTCTGTTTCTCCGTATTTCTTTTTAAAAAGTCGTGGACCAAAGCCAATAGAAAATTCATTTACTCTAGATCCAGAAAGTTTTGCAACGATAAAATGTCCAAATTCGTGAAACATTACTAAAACGCTTAAAACAATTATACTAATCAATATTGTCAAAATATATCACCTCATATATCTTTTTGCTATTTTTTCCTTAACCTCTTTATCCACATTTATTATATCATCTAAAGTGGGATTTTGTATATTATTATGTTCTTTCATACTCTCCTCTATAATTTCAGCTATTTGTAAAAATTCTATTTTTTTATTTAAAAACAAAGACACAGCTATCTCATCAGCTGCATTTAATACGGTAGTCATAGTTCCTCCAATTTTTAAAGCCTCATATGCTAACGACAAACATCTAAAAGTTTCTAAATCGGGTTTTTCAAAAGTTAATTGGGTTATAACAGAAAAATCCAAAAACTTTACTTCTTTTATGTAGTTACGAGTAGGATAATTTAAGGCATACTGAATGGGTATCCTCATATCGGCAGTAGCCAGTTGTGCAATTATGCTGCCATCTATATATTCTACCATTGAATGAATTATACTTTGAGGATGTACAACAACATCAATTTTATCTTCAGAAATATCAAATAGCCATTTTGCCTCAATTACTTCAAACCCTTTATTCATTAAAGTGGCAGAATCTACCGTGATTTTTTTTCCCATTTTCCAATTAGGATGATTTAGAGCCTCATTTACAGTTACTTTTCTCAAATCTTCTTTTTTTTTCCCTCTAAAAGGACCTCCAGAGGCTGTTAAAATCAATCGAGATACTTCTTTTTTGTCATTTCCTCTTAAACATTGGAGTATAGCAGAGTGTTCACTATCTACAGGTAAAAGACTTATATCCTTCTTTTTTACCAAATCCATTACAATTTGTCCAGCTGTTACAAGTACTTCTTTATTTGCTAAAGCAATATCTTTTCCCGTCTGGATGGCTGTAATTGTTGGAAGAAGTCCGGCAATTCCTTCTACAGCTACCACCACTAAATCGGCATCGTACTTCACAATTTCTTGAAGCCCTTTGCTGCCAGTTAGAATTTCGACATTTTTTTTTAGATTCTCCCTTAATTGGTTAGCTTTATCTTCATCTTTTACTGCTACAACTTTAGGATTAAATTCTCTAATTTGTTTCGATAAAAGTTCTACATTGTTATAAGCTGTAAGTCCTACTATTTCAAAATTTTCTCTAAAATTTTTTATTACGTCTAATGTTTGTGTACCTATAGAACCAGTTGAGCCGAGAATTATTACCTTTTTCATGAAGTACATCCCTTTCTAAATTAAGTACTGAAAAATAAAGTATATGAAAGGAGAAACAAATAAAATACTATCAAATCTATCTAAAATTCCTCCATGGCCAGGAATTGTATTTCCAAAATCTTTAATGTAACAATTTCTTTTTATAAAGGAAGCAATTAAATCTCCACATTGAGCGATTATACTTCCCAATAAGCCTATAATTACAGAAAGATATATACTGACATTCGATTGAGGAAATAGCCAAGCAAATACAGCACAGCTGATGGTAGAGCCTATGATTCCTCCAATCCCTCCTTCTATCGTCTTTTTGGGACTGATTGTAGGAGCAAGTTTGTGCTTTCCAAAAAATCTACCGGTAAAATAGGCAAAAGTATCCGTCATCCAAGAGACTATAAAAACAAACCATACTATGTACATTCCTTCAGGCATTTCTCTAAGTTTTTGTATGTACAAAAAGAAAAGAGGTATATAAATGATTCCCATCAAAGTCAAAGCGTAATCTTTGAGATTATATTTTTTATTAGTTAAAAACAGCAAAAAAAGCATCATTGCGATTATAACTAATACATCTACTTTTGCGATTTTACTTTCTAAAAAATATAAAAGGATTGCTGACAAATATCCAAAAATTTTTACAGGCCGTACCCCAATATTTTTTATAGCATTATAAAATTCATTAAGTCCTAATATGCTTACTAAAACTAATGCAATTTTAAGCATATTCCCCCCTTTTATTAAAATGAAAAATAAAATTGGCAAGCCTACTATCGCACTTATAACTCTTGTTTTTAGCATATTTATTTACCACTCCTTACTATACTCCCCCAAATCTTCTTTGGCGAGTTTGGTAATACAATATTGCTTCAATAAGATGTTCTTTGCCAAAATCCGGCCACAGTACCTCTGTAAACCAAAGCTCAGAATAAGCAGATTGCCATAATAAGAAATTGCTCAATCTTTTTTCTCCACTTGTTCTTATTATAAGATCTGGATCTGGCTGGTTTTTAGTATACAAATTTTCACTTATAGTTTGTTCTGTAATTTCCTCAATGGACAATTCTTTATTTAAAATCTTTGTGCAAATTTTTTTCACAGCCTTTACTATTTCATCTCTTCCGCCATAATTTAACGCTATATTAAGTACAAGTCCAGAGTTGTTTTTTGTTACATTTTGCGCCCTCTCTATTTCAATTTTACACTTCTGTGGTAAAACGGAAATATCCCCTATAAAGTTAATCAATACATTATTTTTGTTCAATTCGTCTATTTCTTTAGAAAGAAATTCAACGAGTAAATCCATTAAAAAATTTACTTCTTCTTTAGGTCTTTTCCAGTTTTCGGTTGAAAAAGCGTACAAAGTTAAATATTTTATCCCTAATTCTCTAGAGGCTTTTACAACCTCTCTTACAGCATTAACACCAGCTTTATGGCCATAAAATCTCATCATCCCTCTTTTTTGAGCCCATCTTCCATTTCCGTCCATGATAATCCCTATGTGAATAGGCAATTTATTTTTATCAATCTTGTCACTCAAATCTCTATTTTTTTGTCTAAAAAACACCATTTATTTTCCTCCTCATTTTATAAGGGCGCCCCCTCGTCAGAGGGGGATTAAATTCTAATAACAGTAATTTCAAGAATGTTATTTTGTTCTTTTATCCTGGCAACTTTTAAACGAGAACCCTCATATTTAAAAATAGATTTTGTCTCTACAACGTTAAATTTTAAGTCCTTAGGTAATTTTTCTATTATTTTATGTAAATCCATCCCTATAAAATTATTATAATAATCTGTCAAATTTCCATTATCTCCTTTTCTTTAGCTTCCACCACTTTGTCTATCTCTTTAATATATTTGTCAGTTAATTTTTGAATTTCTTCTTCTCTCTTTTTTCTTTCATCTTCCGAAATTTCGCCATTTTTTTCCATTTTTTTTACAGCATCATTAGCATCTCTTCTTATTTGCCTTACTGCTACTTTTGCCTCTTCTGCTTTTTTATGAACTAACTTTACCAATTCTTTTCTTCTTTCTTCAGTCAATTCAGGAAAAACTAATCTTAACACTTTACCGTCAGAAACTGGATTAATTCCTAAATCTGATTTCTGTATTGCTTTTTCAATATCGCTTATTTTTGAAACATCCCACGGTTGTACAACTAGTACTCTTGGCTCCGGAGCTGTAATGGTGGCTAATCTGTTAAGAGGAGTTGGAGTACCATAATAATCTACCATAATTCGGTCAAGTAGTGCAGGATTTGCTCTACCTGCTCTTATAGCAGCTAATTCGTTTTTTAAAACGCTCAAAGATTTTTGCATTTTTTCTTCGCTAGCTTTTAAATAATCACTCATACTTAAACCTCCTTCACTATTGTACCAATATCTTTTCCTGTTACTACTTTCTTTATATTTCCGTAGGTAGTAAGGTCAAAAACTATGATTGGTATTTTATTGTCCATGCATAAAGAAGTTGCTGTTGAATCCATTACTCCTAAACCTTTGTTTAAAACATCTAAATAAGATAATTCTTTAAATTTTACAGCGTCTTTGTATTTATTTGGGTCTTTGTCATAGACTCCATCTACTTTTTTAGCTAATAGTATGACCTCTGCATCTATTTCCGCTGCTCTTAATGAAGCAGCAGTATCAGTTGAAAAGAAGGGATTCCCTGTCCCAGCAGCAAATATAACAACTCGTCCTTTTTCTAAGTGTCTTATTGCTCTTCTGCGTATATAGGGTTCTGCAATTGCTCTCATCTCAATAGCAGTCTGAACTCTTGTAGGAACTCCCCGTTGCTCTAAAGCATCTTGCAGTGCAAGAGCATTAATTACAGTCGCAAGCATTCCCATGTGGTCTGCAGTAGTTCTGTCCATCCCAATACCTTCTCTTCCACGCCATATATTTCCTCCGCCAACTACAAGACCAATTTGAACTCCCATTTCTTTCACTTCTTTTATTTCGTCTGCTATTCGATTAACTGTGTCAAAATCGATTCCAAATCCTTTATTTCCTGCCAAAGCTTCTCCTGAGATTTTCAGAACTACTCGCTTGTAAACAACTGACGACACAATAACACCCCATTCTTATAAGTTCTATAAAAATTTTGAAAATCCTTCTTAATCTTTTAAGTAATTTATAAAAATGGGACACAACCGTGTCCCTATGTGGTTGCCTATTTAATTTTATTACTCATTTGAGGAAGTTTCAATACCTTCTCCTCTTTCAAATCTAACAAATCTTCTTATTACAATATTTTCTCCTAATTTTGCAATCGTCTCATTTAGCAAATCTTTCACTGTTTTTTCTGGGTCTCTAATGTATTCTTGTTCTAACAAGCAATTCTCTTTGTAAAATTTTTCAATACGTCCTTCAACTATTCTATCTACGACATTTTGGGGTTTCCCTTCATTTAACGCCTGTGCTTTTAAAATTTCTCTTTCTTTTTCCAAAACAGCTTGTGGCACATCTTCACGAGAAATATATTTTGGATTTGCGGCAGCAATTTGCATGCATATTTCTTTAACAAAATTTTTAAATTCATCAGTATTTGCAACAAAATCTGTCTCACAATTTACTTCTACTAAAACCCCTATTCTTCCACCACTGTGTATGTAGGCATCAACTAAGCCTTCATTAGCAACTCTACCTGCTTTTTTAGCAGCAGCAGCCAATCCTTTCTCTCTTAAAATATCTATGGCCTTTTCCATATCTCCATTTGCTTCCATTAAAGCTTTTTTACAATCCATCATTCCAGCGCCAGTTCGTTCTCTTAATTCTTTAACAGCTTGTGCTGATATCATTAGAAAAACCTCCTTAGATAATGATAAATGATATACAATAGTGGTAAGGAGCTTTGCCTTTTTCCTTACCACTAGACAAAAATTTTCACTCTTCTGAAGCAGCAAATTGTTCACCTTGATTGCCTTCAATCACTGCATCTGCAATCTTGGAAGTAATAAGCTTGACAGCTCTTATAGCATCATCATTTCCTGGAATAGGATAATCGATTAGCTCAGGATCGCAATTGGTATCTACAATAGCTACAATTGGTATTTCCAAGCTTCGAGCTTCTGCCACTGCGATAGCTTCTTTTTTGGGGTCAACTATGAATAAAGCGGAAGGCAGAGACTGCATATTCTCTATTCCGCCCAAAAATTTCTGCAATCTTTCCTTTTCTTTCCTAAGTTTTATTACCTCTTTTTTAGGAAGAACATCAAAAGTTCCATCTTCCTCCATTTTTTTGAGTTCTTTTAATCGTTGAATCCTTCCTCTAATTGTTTTAAAATTAGTTAGGGTTCCACCTAACCACCTTTGATTTACATAAAACATACCACATCTTTCTGCTTCTTCCTTAATAGAATCCTGAGCCTGTTTCTTGGTCCCAACAAAAAGAATAGTGCCCCCTTCCATGGCCAACTTTTTGACAAATTCATAAGCTTGTTCCAATTTTTCTACCGTTTGTTGTAAATCAATGATGTAAATTCCATTTCTTTCTGTAAAAATATAAGGAGCCATTTTAGGGTTCCATCTTCTTGTTTGATGACCAAAATGTACCCCTGCCTCTAATAACTGCTTCATTGAAATTACCGACATACATACACCTCCTATGGTTATTCCTCCGCCTAAATCCTCTTGCAAAAAGACCTTTTCAGGCACCCTTTTTGCAATCATTAGGCGTGTGTTATTGACTGACAATGAATACTATATTATATATTTTGCTAAATGTCAATATATTATCACACTTTTATGTCTATATGGCCTATAGTTTTTTTGCTTTTTTTACCTTTATCTTTTTCCTGCTTATTTTTTTGTTCAGAGTTTTGGCGATCTTTTATAAGAGTTTTTTCTGTTTTTTCGAGTTCATTAGGCTTTGTCTTCTTTATTTCATTTTCTCTATTAGAAATGGTTATTATTTGCTGAGAATAAATGACAGGCTTTTGAAGGTCAATTTGTTTCAAATTTCCTGCCTCTACAGTACGAGGTAGAATAGATTTTAAATCAATAGGGGAATTGGAAGACATAAAATTCATCTCCTTATTTTAGAGGAAAAAATTTTATTTCTTCCTCATTTTTTATAAACATAGCATATTTAATAGGTTCTTGTATCTTTAAAGTAACGTCATCAATGACGAGTTTAGTTCCTGGAAATATTGTATCAAAAACTTTTATAATTCCAATACTAGAACTTTTTATTTCCTCCTTTAAAGAATTTAATTCCTCACTTAGACGATGATTTAGAGAAATTAAATCTTGGAAAGATTTTTTAGCTTTATGATAAATCTCCTCTTTATCAGGAGGTAATTTTTCGATTTTTTCTATGTACTTAAGAATTTTTCCTATTTTTTCTAACTGGGCATTGTTTTGTTCTATTTGAGAAGTTAATTCCGCTATTTTCAGCCTCTTTTGAGGCAGTATACCTACTTGTAATTCTGTATACGTTCCTATTTTTGAACCAATATTTGCCGCTGAAATTTCTCTTGCAGCTACAATTTTACTGCCAATAATTTGGCTTTTATTTCCTAAAAGTTTTACACTTCCTCCTGCTTTTACATCGCAATAAATTATCGCTTCACTGTATATATCTTCTCCGGCTTCTACACTGCAGTTTTGTAAATACTTTGCTGTAATATTTCCTTCTGCGATAATTTTTGCCCTTCCAGCGCCCTGTACTCCTTTATGAATACTGATATTTCCTTTTGCTATTATAGTGGCTGCTTCCACTACTCCAAAAATTTCTATATTACCTTCACTTTCAACAGTAAAACCTGATTTAACATTTCCAGTAATTTTTACACTTGCTACCGTTTTTATGTTTCCTACAGAAGTGTCGACTTCTTTTACTTCCAAAAGAGTGTGCACTTCTATTTTGTTGTTTAAAACCACGATATGACCATCTACAGAAGCTACAAGCTTATCATCATCAATATAAGTATTTTTTCCAAGAGGAAGTCTTACATCTTTCCCGCCTAAAGCATCAACTTTTTGTCCAAAAACATCAATTCCTGGTTGCCCTGCGGTAGGATTTATTTTTCGAGCTATTATTTGGCCCTTTTTGATGTTTTTAAACAAGTCTAAATTTTTATAGTCTACACTTCCGTCCTCCAAAATTTTTGGGGTTGCAGCCTTTTCTACGTCTATCTCAAAAATTATCTTTCCATCTTCTCCATTTATAGGCTTTTTCCCTTCTGCAATTAATACACCTTTTACCTTTTTCAAATCTTTACAAATATTATCTATAACTTCGAATTTTATTCCGTATACTATATTATGTTTTGCGATTTCTTGTAATAAAACTTCTTTATTAATACTAATGCCATCGGGGTCTTCAATTAAAGTCAAATAGGCTTGTTGTTTATCTCTCGATACGTCAATAAGTACTTTGTACTTTTTTTCATCCATTTTAAAGCCCCCATTTTAAAAGTATCCACTTAATATCTCCCTTATCCTTTTGATAGCTTTTGTATGAATTTGTGATATTCTAGATTCTGTTAAATTTAAAATTTTGCTTATGTCTTTGTAGTTTAAATCTTCATAATAATACAATGTTATTACTAATCTTTCTTTATCTGGTAAATTTTTAATAGCATTTGCTAGTTTTCTTTTCAGTTCTTTGTATAATACTTCCTCTTCTGGGTTTTTTAATTCGACGTCTGAAATAGCATGTAACTTAAAATTATTTTCAATAGCTTCCTCTAAAGAATTAACATTAGAAACATTGATATAACTTAAAGTTTTTAAAACGTCTATTTCATTTAAGCCACAAGCTTCTGTTATTTCTTCAACTGTAGGTTCCCTATTATATTTTTGTTGAAGTGTTTCTACGGTTTCTTCTATTTTTCTGTACTTTTTTTGAGACTTCGAGGCATCCAATCTTTTTTCCGCAAATAGTCTATTATTTCTCCTCTTATTCTTAAAGTAGCGTAAGTTTCAAATTTTACACCTTTACTAGGCTGATATTTTTCAATTGCATCGATAAGGCCAAGTACTCCTTGATTTATCAAGTCTTCATACTCAGATTGAGTAATATCAGAAATGATGAGTTTTTTGACAATATGTTTGACAAGCGGCATATACTTGATTATTATTTCATTTCGTAGATTTGGGTCTTTACTAGAATTATAAGTTTTCCATATATCCTCCTCCACTAATGCCATACAAAATTCCCCCAATTTTTAAATATATTTTATTCCATAACCAATAGTTTTAACTAATAGTCTTCCATCCTCAGAATAAAACTCAATAGTTCTTCCATAATTTCCACCTATATCTTCCGCAACGACCGGTATACCAAGTTTTCCTAGTACTTCTTTAGTAGCAACTGCATTTCTTTCTCCTATGTTCATAATGTCAGAATTTATCTTCGAAGAAAACATTTGCGCTCCTCCAGCAATTTTACTAATTAACCTTTTAGGATTAGCGCCCAATTTTACCATCTCTTCAATCAAAACTTGGATACCGGTATCGGCAAACTTAAGTTTATTAGAATTATCAGATATTTTGTTACTATAAGGTAACATAATATGTACCAGACCTGATATTTTTGTAATTGGGTCATAAAGAACAATTCCGACACAAGACCCCAGCCCAATAGTTGTAAGAATTCCTGGGCTTTGTGTGACCTTTGCATCTGCCATTCCAACCCTGTAAATCTTATTTTCCATTCACTTCAACTCCAAGCGCTTTTAGTATTAAATCAAAAGAATTAATATCTGGTATTAAGAAGAAATCACCTTTTATAAGTTTTTCTCCCTCTATAAATTGGGTCTCAATAAACAAAATCTTATCAGAAATTTCTCCGTATTTAATAGCCGGAACACTCAAAATTGCTCCTGCCATGTCTATACTTATTGCGGGAGGTGAAATTTTTATATTTAAAGAAGTAAGAGTAGATAACGAGGCTACATAGCTACCCGCCATAATATTTCCTATTTCTTCTAAAGCGGATTTTTCTAACTCATCAAATTCTTCTTTTACTTCCAATCCCATGAGACTCCAAATAAGAGAAGCAGCGCTTTTTATATCAAGTGCAAAAAGAATATTACCCTTTACATCTCCATCTAGATCGAAATAAATGCCAACAATGATCGTATCAGCAGAGCCAAAGATATCTGATACTTCTTGAAAATCTAGAATTTTTACCTTTGGCACTTGCATGTCCACTTTTTTGCCAATCATTGTTGAAAGAGCAGTTATAGCATTTCCTGCTCCAATATTTCCTAATTCTTTTAAAATGTCTAAGTACATTTCATTTAATCGGCTAATATCCACATTTCTCACACCCTGACATCTAATAATTTTTTTAAATCCAAAATGAGAAATACCTTATCTTTAATTTTTCCTACTTTGCTGACGAATTTTCCAAATTCATCAGAAGCCTCATTAAAAACCAGGTTATCAATATTTTCTTCCGCAATATCAACCACTTCATTAGCATTATCTACAATCATGCCTACTAACATATCGTAAGCCTTTAAAACCACAATTCTTGTATCTTCATCATACTCTTTTTCAACTAAACCCAATTTTACTCTTAAAGAAATCACAGGAATTATTTCGCCTCTTAAATTTATAACGCCTTTTACATGACTTTCAGTCTGAGGAACTCTTGTTATAGGCATTACTTTTTCTATAGTCTGCACTTTTTCTATGTTTATTGCATATTCTTCCTCATCAATTTTGGCGATAACATATAGGCTCAAAGTTCTCCCTCCCTGTTAAAACAAATTGTTGGCATCGACAATTAAGGCCACTTGGCCATCTCCCAATATTGTAGCTCCTGCAATAACTTTGACATTAGAAAGATACTTCCCTAATGGTTTTATGACTATCTCTTGCTGACCAATTAATTCATCTACAGTACAACATGCTAAATTTTCGCCTTTTTTGATAATTACACACACCAAATTTCCATTGTCAGAAGTCTTTTTGGTTTCTAATACTTCATTTAATCTTATTATTGGAATTACCTTTCCTCAAAAAAGAACTACTTCCTTCCCTTGAACATTGTGTATTTCATCCTCTTTTTTATGAACTATTTCTGAAATTGAATTAAGGGGAATTGCAAATTTTTCATCTCCCACTTTTACTAATAAAGCTTGTATAATTGCTAAAGTAAGAGGAAGTTTAATTATAAATTTTGTTCCCTTATTTATTTCTGATAATATTTCAATTGAGCCGTTTAAAGATTCGATTTTATTTTTTACTACATCTAATCCTACGCCTCTGCCAGAAATATCTGTAACTTTGTCAGCAGTGCTAAAACCTGGCCTAAATAAAAGGTCTAAAATTTTATCTTTAGAAAGGTCATTTACTTGCTCAGCGGTGTAAATGCCTTTCTCTACTGCTTTTGCTTTGACTTTTTCTATATCAATTCCTCTTCCATCATCACTAACTTCTATTATGACATTATTACCTTCATGATAAGCTCTCAAATTAATAGTACCTTGTTCTGGTTTCCCCTTTTGCAACCTTTCTTGTGGCATTTCGATACCATGATCGATAGAATTTCTTATAAGGTGAACTAAAGGATCACCAATTTCATCTATAACAGTTCTATCTACTTCTGTATCTTGTCCATACATATTGAGAATAATTTTTTTGCCTAACTCGTAAGATAAATCCCTTACCATCCTTGGAAATCTATTGAATACTCTTTCAACCGGTACCATTCTTACCTTCATAACAGCATCATGTAAATTAGTAGTTATTCTTTCGAGATATTCAATAGCACTTGCAGTTTCAGAGTTTCTGTTATCTGCCTCTAATCCCTCAAGGCGGGTTTTTATGATTATAAGTTCACTTACTAAATTCATTAAATTATCCAATCTGTCTATATCTACTCTTACACTTTTTGAAGTTTTATTACTGCTTTGAGATTTCTTTATGTTCTCAAAACTTTGAGATTGTGAAGAAGATACCTCTTTGACAAACCTTTCCCCTTCTTTATTTAAATCAATGTTTATTAGTTCCACTTCCACCTTGTTAACCTCAGCAATAGACAATAACCTTTCTTCAATACTTTCTTTATCTTCTTTTGTAATGATGTGAACAGTGAAGCTATCCTCAAATTTTTCATCTTCAATATCTTCTACAGAGGGAGAAGAATTTATTATGTCTCCTATTTCATCTAAATTATTAAAAATTATAAAAGCACGAGCGGATTTCATAACACATCCTTTGTCAATATGTACTGTTATCTTATATGCTTTGTAATTATCTTTTGCTGCCTCTCTTATTATATCTTCTTCGTATACATTCAATAATGTATCGCTACTGGATATATTATCTTCTTTTTCTACAACAGCCTCTTTATTTTTAGATTTAGAACTCACACCCGAAAGTAAAAATATCAACTCATCAACAGATACATTATCTTCTCCTGTTTGTGATATTGAATCCAGCATCTCACTTAAAGTATCTACACACTTAAAGAGAATATCCATGATAGGATGAGAAATGTTTAATTCGCCATTTTTTACCTCTTGTAATACATCCTCCATTTTATGAGCTAATTTATTCATGTTTTCAAAGCCCATAGTAGCAGCCATACCCTTTAAAGTATGGGCAGATCTAAAAATTTCATCGATTATTTGCTTATTTTTAGGGTCATTTTCCAAAAGCAATAAATTGCTATTTAAATTTTCTATATGTTCTTGCGATTCTTCAATAAATATATCGATATATTGATTATTTTCCATAAAATTCCCTCACCTTCTCGATTATTTCTACTGGAATTTTATCCAAAGGAAGAACTTTGTCAACAAATCCTGTTTTTATAGCGTTATAAGGCATTCCTTTTGCCAAAGAAGAATCAATATCCTGACATATAATAAAGCTTCCTTTCTCTTTTAAATATTTGAGTCCTTTTGAACCATCACTTCCCATGCCTGTCAAAATAACAGCTATTATGCAAGCATTTATTTGGGAAGCACTTATGAAAGTAGCATCAATGGAAGGTTTATAAACAGATTCAAAATCAGTAGTTAGTTTAATTTTTACTTTATCATTCTCTTCAATTAATAATAAATTTTTATCGCCAGGTGCAATATAAGCTACATTTTTCAAAATTTCCTCTCCATCTACTGCTTCTTTTACTTTGAGATTACAATTTTGGTCTAATCTTTCTGCCATCATTTTAGTAAACTTTTCTGGCATATGTTGTACTACAATTACTGAAGCAAAAAGGTCCTTTGGTAAATTTGTCAATATATATTGCAGTGCTTTAGGCCCCCCAGTAGAAGCCCCAATTATAACAAGACAATCATTTTTCATAAATCATTCAATCCCTTTTTGTCTACTTTTTCTCTGTTCTTCAAAGATATAGCTTATAATCTTTTCTCTCACTTTTTCAGAAATGTCCACATAACAGATACCAATTTCATATCCTTTTTCTAATAATTCTTCATATCTCACTACTTTTCCGCTTACTGTTATCTCTTGGTCTAATGTAAAAACACAATTTATGATAGTCCCTACCTCTAATTTTTTATCTACCTTACATCTTAATCCTCCACCGCTTATATCTTGAATAAGGCCTTTATAAACCTTATCTTCTTCTCCACCACTAATAGTATAAGTAAAGGGAATCACTTTTTCTAATCTAAAATACTGTCTCCTTTGCAATCTTTCTACACTGCTTATAGGCATTATTTCTAAAAGAGCAAGTTTTCCAGAAAATCTATTTAAAACCTTGGCATAAAAGGTAAATAAACCTTGTTTTGTAAAATAAATTATTTGAACTATTGAACCTATTCTCACAGGAACTAAATGTCCACTGTATACTGGAGTATCAATTAATATAGTTCCATTTTTAGAAATATCCTGTACTTGAGATGAGTACATGGTCTTGCCATTGTTTAAACCTATCCTCAATTTTTGCCCCGGTAGTAAATTTATCTCATTCATCTAAATCCTCCTCTATTGATAAGTCTAGAAAAAATACCCCACAACCCCTTGTTTTCTATAGGAGGAGATTGATTAGCAATTTGAGCTGCAATTTGTAATATCCTTTTTGAGGTTTTACTATTTTCGTATTTAAGGACAATGGGATTTTGCTCAATTATACATTCCATCATCTTTTCGTCATTTTCCAAATAACCTAAATCAATCAAAGATACACCTAAATAGTTTTTAACTACTGTTTCAAACCTGTCATAAATTTTTTTGTATTCATTAAAATTTTTTACCTTATTTATCAGCACATTAATCTTTTTATCTTCACCTACCAGTGAATACTTAATAAGAGTATATGCATCCATAATAGACGTGGGTTCAGGAGTTACTATGAGTAAAACTTCATCAGCCGCTTTCAAAAAATTGCTAACTACGTTATTGAGCCCTGCACCCGTATCTATAATAATAAAATCGGAATAATAGTCTAAAATTTTAATGTTGTTTAGAAAAAGGCTTAAATCCACTCCTTCATTGATAAGGTTGAAATCTCCACCAGAAGATATGTATTTTATGCCTAAAGGTCCTTCGCTTATAACTTCTGTTATCATTTTGTTGTTGTATAAAACATCTAATAAAGTATACTTAGAAGTAACTCCTAATTCAATTTCGACATTTGAAAATCCCAAATCTGCATCAATAATCGTAACATTATAGCCCAATTTTTTAAGCCCCAAAGAAAGATTTACTGAGATACATGTTTTGCCAATTCCGCCTTTACCACCTGTAATTGTAATAACCCTGCTTCTTTTTATCTTCTTTTTTTGGGAAACCAATTTTCTTAAACTTTCAGCCTGGTCCATCATATACTAATTCCCCTTTACTATGCTTGAGGCGATAATTTCACTTCCTGCTAAAGTTATATCATCAGGAACTATTTGTCCATTTGTAAAATAAGAAATTGGCCGCCCTGAATAATAAACAGCATTTAAAATAGAACTATAATTATCGGTTTCATCTAATTTTGTAAAAATCAATTTATAATTTCCTGCAAATTCATATCTTTTTATCACTTCCTTTAAATCTTCCGATTTAGTCGTAGCACTCAAGCATAAATAAGTTTCATCACAGTTTGCATATTTAATGAAGGTTTTTAATTCATTTATTCGCTTTTCATCTTTATGGCTTCTTCCCGCTGTATCTATCAAAACAACATCGTACTTTTCAAACTCTGGCTGAAGTTTATGAAGGTCAAAAATATTATTTACTACTTTTACTGGCACTCCTAAAATTTCTCCATAAGTTTTCAGCTGGTCTACCGCCGCTATTCTGAAAATGTCTGCTGTAACAAGCATTACATTTTTACCTTCATTCAATATCAAATTAGAAGCAATTTTTGCAATGGTAGTAGTTTTCCCCACTCCAGTAGGTCCAATGAACAAAATTTTTTTGCTTTTTTCAGTATTCAATTTTTGAGGAGGTCCCATAAAAGCATCTATTCGTTCCTTTAAAATTTTTATTCCTTTATTATCAAATTCATCAATTCCCTCCCCCAATAACTGAGACACTTCCCTTTCTATTCCATAATCTATTAATTTAGAAACTAAGGTTTTCTCCTTAGCTTCTGTAACCGTTCCATTTTTATTGGTAGCTATAGTTTTAATCAAATTTTTAAGTTCATTTATATCATTTTTTGTAATACTTTCTTTAGGGATTACCGGTGGGTAATCTTCTACCGCTGCTACTACTTCCACTTTACTCTTCTTAAAAAGTCCTATAATCCCTCTTTCTTTAATTTTGTTTTGATGAAGTATTACAGCGTTACTTCCCATTTCCGCTTTTATCATTCTTAAAGCTTCTTGATAATCGTTAGCAATATATTTTTTAACTTTCATTTAATCTCACCGTCCCCACCGATGCAACTTCAATATTTGGTAAAAGTTCGTTATATGACAAAACAGCAATATCAGGAGAAATTTGTTCTACTAACTTTCTGAGATAAAATCGAGTTACAGGCGCTGTCAGAATTACAGGTTGTCCACCCTTTAAAGTTACCTTTTTTGCTAATTCATGGATACTCTTTAAAATCCTTTGTGCCGAAGAAGGTTCCAATGCTAAATAAGAACCATGTTCTGTCTGAGTTATACTAGAGGATATTAACTGTTCAACACTCGGATCTAACGTTATAACTTCAATCTTACCATATGGAGCATATTTATTGGAAATAGTACGAGCTAAAGCCTGTCTTACATACTCTGTTAAAACATCTGTATCTCGTATAATAGGAGCATAATCAGCTAAAGTCTCTAATATTGTAACTAAATCTCTTATAGATAGCCCCTCTCTTAAAAGGTTAGAAAGCACTTTTTCTATTTCACCTATTGTTAAAAGCTTAGGAACTAATTCTTCTATTAAGGCAGGATTTGTAGTTTTTACATTGTCAATTAAACTCTGTACTTCTTGCCTTCCTAAAAGTTCATGGGCATGCTGTTTTATGACGTGAGTAAGGTGAGTAGCGATGACAGAAGGAACATCTACTACTGTATATCCCCTTGCTTCTGCTTTTGACCTTTCGTTTTCATCTACCCAAATTGCAGGCAATCCAAAAGCTGGTTCTCTTTCTCGAATCCCAGAAATATCTTCATCTATTTCTCCTGCCGTCATAGCCATATATCTATCAACGTATACCTTACCTCTGGCAATTTCATTTCCTCTAATTTTTATAATATATTCATTAGGCTTTAATTGAATATTATCTCTTAAACGAATCATTGGGACCACGATACCCAAATCAAGAGCAATTTGTCTTCTTATCATGACAATCCTATCTAACAATTCTCCACTTGCAAGAGGAATCAATTCATAGCCAAATTCCAGTTCAATAGGGTCAATTTGCAATAATTCATATACTTTCTTAGGATCTCTTATATTCTCTAACTCTTTTATGTTTTCTTCTTGTTCTTCTTCTTTTACTGTTACTTTTTGAGTCCCTGCAAATCCAAGATATGCAAACAATGAACCCATTAAGATAAGTGGAAGTTTAGGTAAAAGAGGTACTAATACCAGTGCAAAGAGCAATCCAGCTGCTATTTTTAAAATTCTAGGCTGATTGAAGAGCTGCTTTATTACATCCCCTCCTAAATTTGACTCAGAAGCTGAACGAGTAACAATCATTCCAGTAGCAGTTGATATCAAAAGTGCTGGTATTTGATTTACTAAACCCTCGCCTACTGTTAAAACAGTATAAGTATTTAAAGCCCTATTTATATCCATCCCCTTCATTACCATTCCAATAATGAGACCTGCAACAATATTTATAATTATAACAATTATAGAAACAATTGCATCGCCTTTGACAAATTTACTAGCACCATCCATTGCTCCATAAAATTTTGCCTCTTGCTGTATTTCCATTCTTCTCTCTCTAGCTTCTTTTTCTGTTATAAGGCCTGCGTTTAAATCAGCATCTATTGCCATTTGCTTTCCTGGCATTGCATCCAAAGTAAATCTTGCTGACACTTCAGATACTCTCTCTGCTCCTCTGGTTATGACGATAAATTGTACAATTGCAATTATCAAGAAAATAATGAATCCGACAACTGGATTTCCACCTATTACAAAAATTCCAAAAGCCTGTATTACGCCACCTGCATAGGCATTGCTTAAAATAAGTCTCGTACTCGAAATGTTAAGAGCCAGTCTCAAAAGAGTAGTTATTAATAATATAGAAGGAAATATAGAAAAATCTAAAGCATCTTTTACATACATAGTAGTCAAAAGTATTATTATAGACAAAGTTATGTTAAATATTAATAAAAAGTCCATGATAACGGGTGATACAGGAATCATTATGAGCAAGACTATTCCTACTACAAAAAGAGCTACAGTAAGCTCAGAGGATTTCAAATTATCCCTCCTATTCTCCCTTCAAGCTGTAGACATAAGCCAAAACTTCAGCTACAGCTTGATAAAGCTCTGGTGGAATCATATCTCCTATTTCAGTAGACCTATACAGTGCCTGAGCTAATGGCTTATTCTCAACTATAGGAATATTTAACTTCTTAGCTTCTTCTTTTATTCTGAGGGCAATAATGTCTTGCCCTTTAGCTATCACTACAGGTGCGTCATTTACATTACTATCGTACATAAGAGCAACAGCAAGATGAGTTGGGTTTGTTATTACGACATCCGCCTTTTTTAAGTCTTGCATCATTCTTCTCATAGAAACTTGTCGCTGTTTTCTTCTTATCTCTGCTTTTATCTGTGGGTTCCCTTCTGTTTCTTTAAACTCTTCCTTTATGTCCTCTTTACTCATTTTAAGACTTGTTTCATATTCTCTCCACTGGAAAAAATAATCTAACGCTCCAAGAACAATAAGTACAATTCCTATTCTAATAGTAATTCCCAAAAGTATATTTAAAGCGTATTTTAATATATCTTGAACTGACATATCAAGAAGCATTGGTATACCTTTATATTGAGAAGCTAAAAAAGAGTACATTATATAGAAAAGAACTGCCACTTTAGCAATAGATTTAACCAATTCTACTAATGCTCTTTTTGAAAAAATTCTCTTAAAGCCCTCCACAGGGTTTAATCTTTCAAATTTAAAGGCAAGGGGCTCAGCTGTAAATACAAAACCCACTTGAAGATAAGTTGACGCAAGAGAAACGACAAAAATTAATAAAATTATAGGCATAGCTATTGATATTGCTTGTTGCAAAACGTATGTAAACAGATTTCGTATACCTACTACATTAAAAACATCGTCATTAGCTCCAGAATAGGTATAAAGCAAATATTTTGTTAAAGCCATCATTTTTTCTAAAGAAGGCATTGTAAGTATATTTAGTGCCAAAAAACCTGCTACAATTACTAAAGCAGAAGTTATTTCCCTGCTTTGGAAGACTTGCCCTTTTTTTCTTGCATCTTGTCGCCTTTTAGGAGTAGCTGGTTCAGTTTTTTCTTGGGCAAATAACTGCAAATTTATTTTACTCAAAACTATCACCTTGTCATAAATTTCATCAATCTAAAAATGTCAGCATTCATTCTGTTAAACATAAAATCTATAATTGTCAGGTACACTGGCAACATAATAAGCAAAGTAAAGATTCCAACAAAAATCTTCGCTGGCATTCCTATCATAAAGACGTTAAGCTGAGGTATAGTACGGGAGATTATTCCCAAAACTAAATCTGTCAAAAGAGTTGTTAAAATTATAGGAGCACTTATTTTAAAACCTAATATAAACATATCAGAAACCATTTTTGTTAAGACTTGAGACATACCAGGTAAATTAAAGACAACTTTCCCAACAGGAATTATATCAACACTTTTAGCCAACATTGTAAATAATATATAATGACCATTCATAAGCATGAAGATAAGGATTGTCAAAATATATATGAAATTTCCCATTAAAGGAACTTGAGCTTCGCTGTGAATATCTAAAATGTTTACTATCCCAAACCCCAACTGATAATCAATTAGCTGTCCTGCCAAATGTATGGCGCTGAAGGATATCATAGATGCCAGCCCTATCACAAGTCCTACGGTGAACTCAGAGATGACAACGATGAAGTAATCAAAAACATTATTTGTTTGCAAATCAACAGATCCCATCGTATCAAAAACAATTACTGCAGCAAAAAAGCCTAAACCTATTTTAAAAATAGTTGGGACATTTTTTGTGCCAAAAAAAGGTGTAAGTATAAAAATGCCAAGCATCCTGACAAAAAGTAATATAAAAACTTGAACACTTTGGAGTAAATACTGAATCATATCCATTTTACATCACTTTATAAAATTATTGATATTCAAAAACAATCTTTGGGTGTAGTTGACTAAAGTAGTAAGCATCCATGGCCCAAATAGAATTAAACTTATAAGTATAGCTACAATTTTAGGAACAAAAGATAAAGTTTGTTCCTGAATTTGTGTGGTAGCTTGAAAAATACTAATCAAAAGTCCTACTACTAATGCTACAGCTAATAAGGGAGTAGCAACTGTCAAGGTAACTGTTAAAGCTTCTCTTCCAATATCTATAACCACTCCTGTATTCAACTTTTTTGCCTCCTATCTAAAGCCTAAAATCAAAGATTTTACAACAAGATTCCAGCCATCCACCAAAATAAAAAGTAACACTTTAAAAGGAAGAGATATCAAAACAGGTGGCAACATAAACATACCCATTGACATTAAAACACTGGCAACTATTATATCAATTATTAAAAAGGGAATGTATATTATAAAACCTATTTCAAAAGCAGTCTTTAGTTCACTTATAATAAAAGCAGGAATGACTACCCTCATAGGTAAATCTTCCACATTACTCACATTAATTTTAGCTAAACTTACGAAAAGATTTAAATCATTTTGCCTTGTTTGCTTTAACATGAAACTTTTCAATGGTTTGATAGCATTTTGATATGCTTCTTCTTGAGTTATCTTCCCTTCTGTATAAGGTTTTATGGCATTATTGTTGATATCTTGCCCAATTGGTGCCATTATGAATAAAGTGAGAAACAAAGCCAAACCAATTAGTACTTGATTAGGAGGCATTTGCTGAAGGCCTAGTGCATTTCTTAAAAAAGATAATACAATCACTATCCGAGTAAAAGAAGTCATCATTATTAAAATAGATGGGGCTAATGTCAACACTGTTAATAACAGAACTATTTGCAGGCTAGTAGCCATATTTGAAGGAGCTGTCACCGATGAAGCTAAATCTCCTAAATTCATTTTTGCTCACCATCTTTTTTAGACAAATATTTGTTTTTTAGCTGTTTTAATTTTTCTATTGAAGTATTCAAATTTGTCACAAAATTTTTATCATTGGTTACAAATTTTAAGTCTTCTTTGTTTATCTCTGTAAGATAAGTTATATTGGTGTTGCTCACGCCTATAAGGAAAAATTTATTTCCTACCTTCAGTATGTATAAGCCTTTATCTCTACCCAACATTACGTAATCTATAACCTGTAAATTAGTAGAACGAGTATATCTTAAAGTACTTTGTCCTATAAATCGAGTTATGTAGTAAGCCAATCCAATTACTAAAAGAAAGGCAATTAAATACCATACAAGTTGAAAGACATATTCTGTGCCATTAGACACTTTAAGCGCCTCACTTCAACAATTTTTTAATCGCTTCTACCACCCTATCAGGTTGGAAAGGCTTTACGATGAAGTCTTTTGCTCCTGCTTGAATCGCCTCGATAACCATAGCCTGCTGTCCCATAGCAGAGCACATTATTATTTTTGCATTGGGATCCTTTGCACGGATTGCTTTTACCGCTTGTATTCCATCCATTTCGGGCATAGTAATATCCATAATAACCAAATCTGGATTTTCTTGAAAATATTTTTCTACTGCTATAGCACCATTTTCGGCTTCTACTACACTCCCCAAATTGTTTTTTGAAATAATATCTTTAATCATCATCCTCATAAAAGCAGCATCATCAACTATCATTATTTTGCTCACAAATGATTCCTCCTCATCTTTATTCTATATTGCTAATTCTTTTGCTTTGGTGTACAATATCTATAATTCTAACCCCAAAATTCTCATCAATTACTACTACTTCCCCTTTAGCTATGTATTTTCCATTTGCTAAAATATCTACTGGCTCACCTGCCAATTTATCTAATTCAATAATAGAACCTTCACTTAATTCTAAAATATCTTTTATAAGTTTTTTAGTCCTGCCTAATTCGACAGTAATCGTAAGAGGTACATCTAAGATCAACTCTAAATTTTCTTTCTCTTCCTTGCCTTCAATTGAAGGTTCTTCATCAAAACTTTGAAAAACTACAGGACTTGCGTTAACTTTTTGTTTCTTTTTGGTAGTTTTCTCCTCTTTTAAGATATTATTATCTTTTAAGATATTATTATCTGTCTCGACACTTTTTTCATCACTTTCTATTATAGCACTGGCATTCTCTTCTTGGGAAGTCGCCTGTGGTGATTTTTCTTCATTTTTCGACAAAACGCTTTGCACTAGTTCTTTAGCAAAGTCAAAAGGTAAAAGCTGCATAATTTCACTATCAATTATTTCTCCTACCTCCATTTTAAAGGCGATTTTTACTACATCGCCTTCCGGAAATGAAATATCTGTTGGTAAAGAGACAGTAAAATCAACAATAAAAGCTTTAGGCGGTGAAATATTTATAGTCATATTGAGAAGGGTAGAAAGGGAAGTAGCAGCAGAACCTATCATTTGGTTCATGGCTTCTGATATTGCACTTAGATGTAGATCAGTAATATCTCCTTCTTCTACTTCTCCTTCTCCCCCCATCATTAAATCTGTCATTTTAAGTACATCTTCTTTTTTTAAAATAAGAAGATTACGACCTTTTAGTCCTTCCGTATACTCTACTTCAACCCCAATGTAAGGAATATTAAATTCTTTTTTTAACTCTTCCCAAGATAGAACCGACACTTTTGGAGTAGTAATAGTAACTTTATTTCTCAATAACGTATATAAAGTAGTAGCTGAAGTTCCAAAACTTATATTTCCAATTTCTCCTAGTATATCTTTTTCCTCTTCTGTTAACTCACTTCCACTATGAAACTGATTTTCTTTAGATTCTTCAGTTAAGCCTTTCAATAATGCATTTATTTCTTCCTGCGATAAAAAGTCATTCACTTTCTTCATCTCCTTTGTAAATAACTTCTGTTATTTTTACACTGTATTTGTTATTTCTAATTCCAGGTATACCTCTAAATTTGACATTTTTATCAATGATTATATCTACAGGATCTTTAAAGTTTTTATCTAACAGGATTATATCTCCTATTTCAAAATTTAAAAATTCTTTCACCGTAATAGTTGTAGAACCAAGTTGAGCAGTAAGAGGTATATAAGTTTTGCTTATTTTACTTTTTATAAGCTCAGGACTTACTCTCCCTTCTTTTTTCAGACTTGAAAACCAAAATTTTGTCGTTAACTTGGGTACAATAGGTTCTAAAGTCAAATGAGGCATGCAAAAATTCATCATTCCTTCTGTCTCATTAATCTTTAGTGATAAAGTACATAAAGCTACTGTCTCATTAGGAGATATTATTTGAGCAAACTGCGAGTTAGTTTCCACTCTCACTAATGAAGGATTAATGTCTACTATGCTGCTCCATGGTTCTTTGAAAAGTGGAAGCATTTGCTTTACAATCTTAGTCAAAAGGCTGATCTCAATCTCAGTATAATCTCTAGCTACAAGCTCACCTTTTCCTATTCCTCCTAAAATTCTATCAAGTATTGCATAAGTAGTATTATTATTAAATTCTAAGAGAAAAGGACCTTCTAAAGGAGCTGCATCAATAATGGCAATAAAAACTGGATTATTTAATGAATTACTAAACTCATAATAAGTCAGCTGGTCAACAGAGATCACTGTAACATTTACTACTGTTCTCAAATATCCTGACAAAAAGGATGTCAAAGACCTTGTCAAATTCTCAAAAATCATTTGAAGAGTTCGAAGTTGTTCCTTAGAAAACTTATTAGGCCTTCTAAAATCATAATTTCTTATCTTTTTGCTTTTAGCTTTTTCTTCTTTTTCGATTTTTTGGATATCTGCCTCACCAGAACTAAATGCTTTTAATAATTCGTCTATTTCGCTTTGCGATAATATTTCAGCCAACAGCCCCCCTCCTCCCTATTGAACAATAAATTCATCAAAATAAACATTTATAATTTTTTCCTCGCCTATTATTTTATTTATTCCATTTTTTATATCATTTTTTAACTTTTCCTGTCCCTCTGGTCCTTCTACCTCTTGGGCTGTTTTGCCTCTTAAAATTTGGATTATCAAATCTCTAATTTCGGAATTTCGTTCTTCTAAAGTCTTCAAAATATTTTTATCCGCAACTTGTAACTGTACGGTTGCTTTAACAAATTTTTCCTCTCCTTTTAAATTTGTTATAATCTCTCCGCCTGGAGAATAATTATAATAAGTGATTTCTTGATGAGCTTTAGCGTTAAAATACCAAAACGCTACACCAAAAGACAAAACTACTGCCACGATAACTATTAAAATTGTTTTGTAATTCATTATAACACCTCTTTATCTTTTACTATTGTGAAAATTCTTTTCTTGTAGTCAATAACTTTTTTTATAATTTCCTCAGGCGTTTCTTTTACTACTATTTTTTTGCCTGTAGTAAGGCTTATAACAGTGTCAGGAGTTTTTTCAATAAATTCAATTAAATCTGCATTCACCACAAATTCTTCATTATTAAGGCGCGTAACATAAATCATAATGTCCCTCCATCAAGTCTACTGGGCAAAAGCCCAGTAGACTTAAGTTTATCTCTTCATATTAACAAGGTCTTGCAACATCTCGTCAGAGGCAGTTATAATTTTAGCATTCGCCTGAAAACCTCTCTGAGTAACAATCATATCAGCAAATTCATTGGCCAAATCCACATTAGACATCTCTAAGGTTCCAGGATTTATAGAACCCCTTGTACCTGTACCAGCTGCTCCTATCATTGGTTCCCCTGAGTTTACTGTATTAATAAACATGGTATTGCCTACTTTTTCTAAGCCCATTGGGTTTTGAAAATCAGCAATAGCAATCTGCCCGATTATTTGCTTACGGCCATTAGAATATATCCCTGAGACAACTCCGTATTTGTCTATATTAATACTCTCTAAAGAACCCGCTTCATTTCCATTTTTACTGAGCTCTCTTAAATCTGTCTCGCTAGAAAACATAGTAAGCTGTGAAAGATCCAATTGAACAGGACCAATAGTTGCATTTGTTTCATTGGTATTCATATTAAAAGTAAGTGTACCCGTCGCAGTTGTATTAGGTGCAATCTTTCCATCAGCACCAAAAGTAAGTGTACCTGAACCATCTACAGAGGAAATAGCAGGATCAGAAGAAGACACACTCCAATCCCATGTACTAGCATCAGTTCTTGTAAAAGTAAGTGTAGCTATGTGGCTTCCTCCTTGTGAATCATACACTAATATGTTATAACTTATGGAGCCATTAATTTCTGTAGAAGCGTTTAGATTTCCTCCTATTTCTAATTGTGTGGTTGCTGCAGGCGCTATACTTGACCAGTTTTTAATGCTTATTGGCACTAAATTTCCTGTATCAGTGTTTACTGTTTTACCGTCAGTTGACATCCAACCTAAAACTTTATATCCATCAGGCATTACTAAATCTCCTTGAGAGTCAAAACTGAAGTTTCCTGCCCTTGTGTACAAATTTGCTCCTCCATTGGAAACTATGAAAAATCCGTTCCCATCAATTGAAAGGTCTGTAGGATTATCCGTCCTTTGGGCGCCACCTCTTGTAAACAATGTGTCAATAGAAGCTATGGCTACTCCGAGGCCAATCTGTTGAGGATTTGTTCCGCCGCCATTTCCTTGCGGTGCAGAAGCACCTTTGATTGTCTGGCTAAATATCTCTTTAAAAGTCATTCTGCTGGCCTTATATCCCACAGTGTTGACATTCGCAATGTTATTACCTATTACATCCATCTTTGCTTGATGAGCTTTCAATCCTGAAACCGCAGAATACATTGACCTTAACATATTTTCTCCTCCTTTTTATTTTCGGTGCTGCTCGCTTTATCAGTCAGTCAAAAGCGATAAGCCCCCTGTTAAGGTCCGGCTTAAATTATCACAGCACCGTCTATATTTGTAAAAACACTATTTTTTAACATTTCTCCATCCATAGCTGTTATAACTGTTTTAGACTTTAAATTTACTACAAAGGCTTTGTTATCCATTATGATTAAAGAATCATTTACTCCTTTTTGAGTAGCTTTGTTTACTGCCTCCAACAGCTTTTGATATTCTTCCTGCGTAATTTTAACATTTCTCATTTCCATCCTCATGAGTGAATGCTTTGAAAATTTTAATTCATCAATTTTTTCATTTAAAACTTCTTTGAATGCTGTAGAAGTCCCATTGTTACTTGTTGCTCTCTGGGCTAAGTAATTGACATTCAGGTTTTGAGGAATTTTCACTATTTCAGACATTTTATCACCTCATTCTGAAACAGCTGTAACAGCATCCAAAGGTACATCTATGCCGTTTACTTCTAAAAAGTATTCTTCATTTTGCTTATAAACAGCATCTACTTTTCCTTCAACAGCTTTAGATTCTCCATTATTGTCGGTAACAGTAGCATATATATTTTTACCTAACAAATTTATAGCTCTTACTGCACTAAAACTAGTGTTTAAGTTTTGCATTTGTTCTAAAGTTGAAAATTGAGCCAGCTGTGCAATAAATTCTTTGTCATCCATTGGGTTTAAAGGGTTTTGATTTTTTAGCTGGGCAACTAAAAGTTTCAAAAAATCGTCTTTTCCTAATTGTTTTTTTGAAGTAATTTCACTGTTATTGTAGACATTCGAAAAACTGTAATTGGTATTTACCTCCACAAAATTCCCTCCTTTCTATGCCCGAACATCAATATGATCATGTGAGATATTGTAAATTTGTTGTAAAGGTTCTGTCTCCTCTGCTTCAGCAAAATCATAGTGTAAATACCCACTATATACTACTCTATGGAGATTCTGTTGTTGTGAATTGCCATTGTAACTTTGCTGTTGGCCATTGTATTGAGAAGTAAACTGTAGGTTTTTATCTACTGTCACATTAAAACTATTTATTTTAATTCCCTTTAAATCTAATTGAGTGTTTAAAATTCCTATATTAGATTCAATTTGATGCTTCAATTTTTCGCTATCAGTTATGATAGTAGCGCTAATATTTCCTTCTGCCGACTTGAGATTTATCTGAAGTTTTCCTAAAAATTCCGGTTTCAATTGTATACTTATAGTGGAAGATGTGTGGTTTTTTGAAATATTCATACTTTTCACTATTTGGTCAAAAATTTGTGATTCTGGAGCGTCATTTAATTTCGAACTTTGGTAGTTAACCAGTTGGTTTTTGAAGGTTTTCCCATTATTTTCTAAAAAGGTGAAATCATTTGGTTGTAACTGCTTATTTTCTCCAGCATTCTTTTCCTCTTTCACTACCAAAATTTTGGTACTCAAGCCAGATTGTGAATCATTGGTTTCTAGTATGTTTTCTTTGTTCTCTTCAGAGATATGCTGATTATTCAAAGGTAAATTTCTATTTTTTGAAGTTACTAGAGTTAAATTATCCATCGTATCTTTTTTAATGATCTGTTGTGAAAATACAAATGACTCTGTTTCTTGAGTGTTTAAATTTTTTACATCCACATTTTCATCCTTATATAGGTCTAAAACTTCTTTAAAGTTACTGCTTCTAATTGCTGTAGCTATTTTATCTGGTTGCACTTTAATGCCCAGTTTTTCTTCTAACAACTGGCTTATTTTTTGCGATAGTTTATCAACATCCAAAACACCATTATTTAAAAAATCTTGCATCAGTTTTTGTACTTCTTTTTGCAATTCCGCATAAAAATCTTGTTTTTCAATTAACTGTTTGCCATCATCCTTTTGAATTGCTACATTTAACCCATTTATTAATTGCTGCAACAAATTGAAAACATCTACTAATGATAAATCCTCTGTTTGAAAGGATTTTAAATTTTTTTCTTCTTTCAGTGATCGTGTTGTTGAAAAAAGACCATTTAACTCAGCATTGCCATCAGATGCCACTTTGTTCATAGAATATTCTTTATTTCTATTAATTGCCTCCTGTTGCTGTAACATTTTTGAAAATTTATTTACCTTATTATCTTTTTGAAAAGATACAACTGTTTTGCTTCTGTCAACCCTTGGCTGCTGTATCTTAAATGGTAATAAATCAGTATCCGGTACTACTCCTATCACTCTTTTCACCTCCTTTCTAAGGCATCATTGTAGCATTTTTCAATAATATATTTGTTATTTTTGCTGCCTTATCAGCATTTAGTGATTCCAATATCTTTGAAGCACTATCTTTGTTCATATAACCTAATATATTTATTACGTCCTCGTCTGACATATTATTGAGTATTTGAGCTGCATTTTGCGGATCCATGTTTTGATAATAACTAGCTATGTCTTTTAAGCTAGTCTGCTTATTTTCTAACTGTTGCTTGAGTAATTCCCTTTCTTTTTGAACTTTTTCTAATTCGGCTTTTAATTTATTGATTTGGTCTTCTTTTTCTTTCAATTCAGTTTCGTACTCAGTAATCTTTTCATTTTTTGCCTTTAATTCTTCTGTTAATTTATTTATCTGTGAATCTTTATCTTCTTGTAGTGCCGGAAAAATTAAACTACCTAAAACCGGAACATCAGCTAATTGTTTTCTTAAAAAAGTTTGGCTTTGGAATAGGTTGAAGTAAATAACCAAGACTGTTCCACCTACAAGTATCAAAAAAATTATTAGAATCGCGAGCCAAATTTTTAATTTTCTATTTGTTTGTATATCTTTATTTTGCATATATATCCTCCTAATAGGATTTAGCTATTCTAAAACTTATTTGTTCATCTACAAATTTATTTTGTTCTACAGCTATCAAGTATTGATATTCTGAAAACTTTTTTTCCTTAAGATTTTCTAACGCCTTTTTTTCTTTAGTGACTTTTAAAAGATTTTCTTTTATAAAATCAGCATCTTTCTCTAGTTTTTTTATTAAAAGTTTTTTGTCTTCAATCATCTGGTTAATTTTTTTTACATACACACCTGATTCAACAATTTTGTGTATAGTAGTTCCTTCTTCCATTTCCCCTTTTGTTTTTTCTAAAATTTCATTTAAATGATTAGTTAATTTGCGCAATTCTTCTTTTTGAACGTTTATCTCTGCCATGACCTTTGCTAATTTCTCTTTTTCTATTTTTTCTGATTGTTCCTTTAAATTTAATATTGGTTGCAAAGTAAATTCAAATTTTTTCATGTTTTATCACCTTTTAATAGATTCATATAGCAGTTGTTTTGTAGTTTCAAAGTCATAGGATTCGTCTATTCTCTGCCTTAAGAAATTGTTCATTTTGTCGTTTAACTCAATGGCCTCGTCAATTTTAGGATTGCTGCCAAAATTATATGGCCCTATGTTTATTAAATCTTCCGCTTCTGTGTAAGATGCCAAAATATCTTTAAATCTCGCTATTAATTCTTTGTGTTCTTCTGTAATTATGTCATTCATCACCCTGCTAACACTTGCTAATACATCAATAGCAGGATAGTGATTCTTATTGGCAAGTTTTCGAGACAAAACTATGTGTCCATCAAGTATACCCCTTACTGCATCAGCAATTGGTTCATTTAAGTCGTCTCCATCCACCAATACTGTATAAAGGGCTGTAATAGAACCTTTTTTAGAGCATCCAGAGCGTTCCAAAAGCTTAGGCAAAACTGAAAAAACAGAAGGAGTATAACCTCGTGAAACAGGAGCTTCACCTATAGACAATCCTACTTCTCTTTGAGCCATGGCAAAGCGAGTTACTGAATCCATCATCAAAAGGACATCTAATCCTTGATCTCTAAAATATTCAGCTATAGCAGTGGCAGTCATAGCACCTTTTACTCGTATAAGTGCTGGAGTATCAGAGGTAGCTACTACAACTACAGATTTTTTTAAACCTTCTTCTCCTAGATCTTTTTCCAAAAATTCATTTACCTCTCTTCCTCTTTCGCCTATAAGAGCTATCACATTTAAATCAGCTTTGGCGTTTCTTGCCATCATGCCTAGCAATGTACTTTTCCCTACACCGCTCCCTGCAAAGATACCAATTCTCTGCCCTTTACCGCAGGTAAGAAGTCCATCTATCGCTTTTATCCCAAGAGGCATAACCTCTCTAATTCTCTTCCTTTCTAAAGGGCCAGGTGGTACATTATTGATAGGAATAGATTTTTCAAATTTAACTGGTCCTTTACTATCTATAGGATTGCCCAAACCATCTAATATCCTCCCAAGAAGCTCCTTCCCTACGCTAACCCTTAGGGTTTGACCTGTAGCTATAACTTTGCTGCCTGCTCCTATTCCCTCCATATTTCCTAAAGGCATGAGATACACTTTTTCTTCTTTAAAGCCCACAACTTCTGCTGAGATTATATTTCCATTGGTAGTCTTGATATTACATATCTCTCCTATATTGGAAAGAGGCCCTGTACTTTCGATTGTCAATCCTATTACTTGAGAAACTTTTCCATAGTATTGAATTAATCTTTTTTCTTGAAGAGCTCTTTTATATTTAGTGAAAATAATCTCACTCATTTAGCACACCTACAAATAAGTTTTTTAAAGCTCTAAGTTGTGTACTAATGCCAGAGTTTATCACTCCAGAATTTGTTTCAATTACACAATCTCCTTTTTTTAATGATAAATCTTTTAAAATATTTACATCATCCAAAAACTCTATGTCTTTAAGAATTTTGTCTTTGTTTTTAATACAGTGTTCATAATCCTCTTCACTAACCCTTACAGTAACTTTGTCAAAGGCATTGTAATTTTCCATTCCTTTTTTGATGAGATTTAATATTATATCTTTGTCCTCTTCCACATATTTACCTATAATTTTTTCTACTGCCTCCAAAATTACACTTACCATATCACTTTCTGCATTTTTATACATTCGTTGTTTTTCTTTGATAATCTCTTCTTTAATAGCCTTTGCCTCTTGTATTATCGCTTTGGCATCTTCTTCTCCTTTTTTATATCCTTCTTGATATCCTACAGTATAACCATCTTGATAGCCCTTTTCTTTATATTCTTCTTCAATTTTTTTAGCTTTCTTTTCTACTTCTATTAAGATTTTTTCTACATCTTCTCTAGTTTTCCTAAGTATCTCTTGCTGAACTTGTCTTGCTCTTTCTATTATTTGTTTTGCTAAATTATCACTTTCTTTTTTTATATCCTTTGTTTGTCCACTCAGTTCAATTGCATTTTCTGTTTTTTGTTCTTTTTCACTGTTTTTAACAATCCTTAAAACTATGGGAGAGGAGATGTTGATTTGTTGATGTTTATATACTCTATACAATAATTTCATCCCCTCCTCTTGATATCACAATTTCTCCTGCTTCTTCTAATTGTCTTATAACATTTACAATTCTTTGCTGTGCTTCTTCTACATCTTTTAATCTTACAGGCCCCATATATTGTATGTCTTCTCTTATCATATCAGCGAGTCTCTTAGACATATTGCTGAAAATAACCCTTTGAACTTCTTCATTAGAACCTTTAAGTGCAAGAGCAATATCGTGATTGTCTACTTCTCTCAATACTCTCTGTATAGACCTTGAATCTAATGTGACGATATCTTCAAATATAAACATTCTCTTCTTTATTTCTTCTACTAACTCAACGTTTATAGTCTCCAGAGTATCCAATATATTTTTCTCTGTACTCCTATCCACAGAGTTTAGTATATCTACAATTGTCTGAATACCGCCTGTAGAAGTATAATCTTGTGTAACTAAAGATGACAATTTTCTCTCTAAAATTCTTTCAACTTCTTTTACTACCTCAGGAGAAATGCTCTCCATCGTTGCTATTCGCATAGCTACTTCTGCCTGTAAGTTCTCAGGCAGTGATGATAGAATTGCTCCTGCTTGTTGTGGTTTTAAATAAGACAAAACCATTGCAATAGTCTGTGGATGCTCATTTTGTATGAAATTTAAAACTTGGGAGGGATTCGCTCTTCTTATAAAGTCAAAGGGTCTTACTTTCAACGAAGAAGTCAATTTATTTATAATCTCAAAAGCTTCTTGCGTACCCAAAGCCTTTTCTAAAACTGATTTTGCATACTCTATTCCACCTTCTATTATGTACTCTTGCGCTACGCACATGTTATAAAATTCATCTATAACTTTTTGCTTTTCTTCAGGAGTAAGATTTTTAATGCTAGCTATTTCTAAAGTTAATTGTTCAATTTCATCTTCTCTTAAATGTTTATATATTCGAGCAGAAAGGTCTGGCCCTAATGCAATCAAAAGCATTGCACTTTTTTGTCTGCCTGTAAGTGCACTTCTAGCCATAATAACACCACCTACTCTTCATTAAGCCATGTCCTAATAATCTGTACAACAATATCCGGCTTTTCTTTTATGAGTTTTTCTATCTGTTTTTTCTTTTCATCCTTATATGTGAAATCTATTTCTTCAATAGGTTCTGCAGTAGCTAAGGCTTCCTCTTCAGCCGTAGCTAAAGAGGTTTCTTTTTTCTTCCTTCTCATCATAATGAAGAATAGCCCGCCGCCTAACACTAAAGCCGCTAACATAGCCCATGCATACATGGGCACTCCTTTCGAAACATTTGCTTGCTGCTGCATTGTCTTTAAGAGATCTTGATTAAATTGCATCCCTTGAACTGATACTTGCACACGAGAATCCCCGCCGGCAGCTTTTGCTACCAAATCAGCAATTTGTTGTTTCATTGAATTATTTAAATTTTGATTTACAACGACGGCTATTGAAATATTTTCAATCTTGCCTTGTGCTTGAACAAGACTTGTCTTAATTTGATTTATTTCATAATTTATAGTAGTTTCTGTTCTACTGTAATCAGAAGTACCATTACCAGTCGTTGAAGCTACAGGAGGATTATTTGACGCAGTACCTGGTGAGCTTCCACCTTGTGTACCTGTGGCTTTTTCTTTAAGCTCTTGTATACTCCTTACAATTCCTTTATTGTCATTCCCTTGAACAGGCAAATACTCTATAGTATCCTGCGTCTTTTTATCAAAATTTAAAGTAACATTTGCTCTTACAACTACATTACCTGGTCCAAACACTTGTTCTAACAATGTTTGAAGGCTGTTTTGTAAGTCTTCTTGAACTTTTTTTTGAAGAGTAAACTGAGTATTAGCATTTTCAGCAGTAGTATCACTTTCTGCAGTAAGAATTTTACCATTATTATCAATTACAGTAACATTTTCAGGTTTTAAACCTTCTACGCTCTTAGATACAAAATCTATGATTCCCTTGACTTGCGAAGAGGATAAAGTCACACCTGGCTTTAAAGTTAGCATCACAGCCGCTGTAGCTTGATTAGTAGTATTTGAAAGTACAAAGGCATTTTGATCAGGTACTACGATATTGACAATAGCATCTTGCACTCCATCTATAGTTTTTAGAGAATTTTGTATTTCATTTTGTAGAAAATACAAATACTTTTGTCTTCTCTCTTGGTCTGTTGTAGCAAGGGAGTTATTCATAGCGTCTTGAAAGCTAAATCCCCCTTGTGGGATTCCTTCTGTCGCAAGTTTCATCCTCACCTCATCTTTGTATTGTGCAGGAACTAAAATTGTCGTCCCATCGTTCGATATTTTATATGGAATCTTGAATTCGGTTTTTAATTTTTCAACTACCGCTCCTGCATCTTTTATACTTAGATCTGAATATAAAACTACATAATTAGGCCTATTAACTATGTAAACTAATAAGGAAACGCCTATAAAAAGCAAAATAGCAATAACTCCTAACTGTATCTTTTGTTTCTTATCAAACTTATTCCAAAAGTTTGTCAGTTGCTCTCTAAAGTTGGCAATGAAGTCGGGCATTAATTCACCTCATTTCAATTAAAAACATCACAATGGCATTCTCATTATTTCCTGATAAGCCTCCAGCACTTTATTTTTTATTTGTATTGTAAGCTGCAGTGCAATATCAGCCTTCGCAGCATCTATCATCACTTGATTTATATCGTCAATTTCACCAGTTACAAGTTTTTGGTCATTTTTCATTGCCGTTAACTGTAAATCATTTACCTTATTAAGAGCTTCTTTTAAAAAGTCGCTAAAAGTATCTATTTTACTGCTATTCTGTGTTGCTTCTAAAGTGCTATCCAAAGTTACTGGATTAACCGGTGTTATTTGATTAACCATTTATGTCTACCCCCTACCGATTTCTAAAGACTTTTGAAACATAGCTTTTGAAGCATTAAAGGCTGTTACATTGGCTTCATAAGCACGAGTAGCAGAAATCATATCTACCATTTCAGAAACAATGTTTACATTTGGGTACTCTACATATCCATTTTGGTCAGCATCAGGATGTCCAGGGTCATAAACTTCTCTAAGAGGAGTTTGGTCATCCTCAGCTATTTGTACAACTTCTACTCCTTTGCCACTGTATTTACCTTTAACTTTATCTAGAATGCTCTGAAAACTGTCAGGTTGTATTTCTTTTAAAACCACTAATTTTCTCCTATAAGGCCCTCCTTGAACTGTTCTTGTAGTATTTACATTAGCTATATTTTGAGATATTACATCCATCCTAACTCGTTCTGCAGTTAGACCTGAAGCGCTTATGTCCATCGATCTAAATAAGTTCATTTAAATTACCTCCCATCTTTTACAGCAGTCATGATAGAATTAAGCTCTCCACTTACCCTTTGCACAAGGGCATAGTAATACAACTGATTCTTAGCTAAATTTGCCATTTCGGCATCTATGTCTACATTATTTCCATCTAACCTCATGGAAGTGTCATTTACTTGAATAATTTCCGGTTGTATGGAATCAATAGCAGGTGGGCCAATAGGAATGTGCTTAGGGTTTGTAACATAACCTCTTAACTTTGTACCATTTATAGCATCTTTTAAAATATCCTCAAATTTGACTTCAGACCTTTTGAAATTAGGAGTATCCACATTAGCGATGTTATTGGCAATCACATTGTTTCTTACAGTGGCTGCGTACAATCCCTTTTGTAATAAATCTATATTTTCAATTCCTAAATCCAGCATTTTCTCGCCTCCTCTTATTCGACCACACTATACTTAATTCGACAAACAAACCAAAAATCCTGCTAAAATAAGCCAAAAAATAAATATTTAACTTTGTTCTAACACTGCCTTTTTTGTAAAATAATATCAATTTTTATCGAATAATATTATATCATGCCGTAATAGTTTACACCATAAGAAAAAAGTCCTATTTTTATAGGACTCTCAGTTTGTTGACAAAGTTAAAAAATATTCAAAGGAGATATTTTGCATCGTCGCTCCGATGTTCCAAAGCGACAAAACTAAAGCTCGACCTTCAGGCTCCGGCAGGGTACCTACGTCAGGTGGCATCCATGCCTTAAGGTGCCCGCCTCCGCCATCCCTGGCTTCGGCCCTGCCTACGCCCTCGGTCTTGCTAAGTTTCCCGGCACTCAAGTAAGTAAGCTTGTTTTTTCTATTTTTGCTTTATCAAACTCTCTTACTTGAGTGCCGGGTCGCTTTGTAACAAGTCGCTCCTTATGCAAAATATCTCTTTTACGAAAGTTTGTCTACAGTCTGAAAAGTCCTATTTTTATAGGACTCTTTTACATAAAATTAAGTCTCCTGCTTTCATGCTAAAGTACAACCCCATGCATAAAAGCGGAGACTTATATTTTTCAATAAGGGTTTAAATTTATCTTTTCATTTTCTCTAACTCTTCTAATAATTTATCGTTTAGTACCCTTATATGGGTACCTTTCATTCCTAAAGACCTTGACTCAATTATGCCAGCACTTTCAAACTTTCTAAGGGCATTTACAATTACAGACCTTGTAATACCTACTTTATCTGCTATTTTACTTGCAACTAATAATCCCTCTTTTCCATTTAGCTCTTCAAAAATATTTTTTATAGCTTCTAATTCGGAGTAAGAAAGTGTTCCTAGTGCCATTTGAACAACTGCTCTTTTTCTTGCTTCATCCTCTATTTCTTCATTTTTTGACCTTAAAATTTCAAGGCCAACTACCGTGGCTCCATATTCTGCCAATATCAAGTCATCGTCAGTAAATTCTTTTACCCCTCTTGATAAAACCAAAGTTCCTAATCTGTCACCACCACCATTGACAGGTACTATAGTCAAAATTAATTCTGATAAAACTTTATCCTCTTTAAAAAGATTGCCTTTGTCATTGGCTAGCGTCTCAGTCACTCGCAAAAGTTTGTCGTTATATTCTTCAGGTATTATTTTACTTTGAGCAAAAATATCATCTCCATACTCTCTTAATATACTATAACCTAATACTTTACCCTTTCTACTCAAAATATATACGTTGGCCTCAATGACATCTTTTAGGATACTAGCCATTTCATTAAAATCAACTGGTTGAATTCCTGTTTTTTGCAAAATTCGATTTACTTTTCTAGTTTTTTCTAATAGTGTGCTCATATTTCTAATCCTCCTATGTTTTGGTTTTTGTTATTATAAAATGTACTTATTGACTTCGTATTTATTTAGACTATCCTTTAATTGCTCTTTTACATACTCTTCAGTTATCACTATTTGTTGTCCTTTCAGGTCTGGGGCTTTAAAAGATAATTCTTCAAACAACTTCTCCATAACAGTGTGCAATCTCCTTGCACCAATGTCCTCCGATTGCTGATTTATGAGATATGCTACTTCTGCAATAGCCTCAATTGCTTCATCTGTGTATTTCACTTCTATTCCTTCTGTTCTTAAAAGCTCTTGATACTGTTTTGTAAGAGCATTTTTAGGCTCCTTTAATATTCTTATAAAGTCCTCTTTTGTGAGAGGTTTTAAATTAACTCTTACAGGAAATCTTCCTTGTAGCTCAGGGATTAAATCAGACACTTTTGCAACGTTAAAAGCACCAGCTGCTATAAACAATATATGGTCTGTCTTAACAGGACCGTATTTTGTCATTACTGTACAACCTTCAATTATAGGAAGAATATCCCTTTGAACTCCTTCCCTTGATACATCTGGTCCTGCTGTATAACCGCTGCTGGCAATTTTGTCAATTTCATCTATGAAAATTATTCCATCGTTTTCTGCTCTTTTAATAGCCTCTTCAATTACTTCATCCATATCTATAAGGTTTTGGGCCTCTTCAGACTCTAGAATTCTTTTTGCTTCATACACAGGAACTTTTTTAATTTTTTTCTTTTTAGGTAAAATGTCAGCAAATATATCTTGCAAATTTATATTCATCTCTTCGGAACCTAAATTAGTATACATCTCCAGCATTGGCGTAGATGCATCTGTCACTTCTATTTCCACTACATAATTATCTAGCTCGCCATTTCTTAACTTTTGCCTTATTTCTTCTCTTTTATATTGCATACCATCTTCCTCTGTCTCTTCATTTTTCTCGGCAGAAGGATAATTAAACAACATTTCTAATGGATTTTTAGGTTGTTTTTTCTTTTTTCCGACTATGTAATCAATTAGTCTATCTTCTGCAATTTTCTTCGCTTTTTCAGTAACATTTTTCAATTTTTCCTCTTTCACCATTCTTACAGCAGCCTCTACAAGGTCTCTAACCATAGAATCCACATCTCGTCCTACATATCCTACTTCAGTAAATTTGGTAGCCTCCACTTTTACAAAAGGAGCTTCTACTAATTTCGCAATTCTTCGGGCAATTTCTGTCTTTCCTACTCCAGTAGGGCCTACCATAATTATATTTTTGGGGGTCACTTCTTCTTTAAAATCGTCAGATAAAAGATTTCTTCTATATCTATTTCGTAAAGCCACTGCTACTGACTTTTTAGCTTCCTTTTGTCCTACAATATACTTATCTAGTTCCTCCACAATTTCCTTGGGAGTATAATTCTTCACTTAGAGCACCCCCTATAAAGTCTCAACTGTTATGTTGTTATTGGTGTAAACACAAATCTTTGAAGCTATTTCTAAAGCTTTTTTTGCTATATCTTCTGTATCTAAATTAGTATTATACCGTAGCGCTAAGGCTGCAGCCATAGCATAATTTCCTCCAGATCCTATCCCGATCACATCCTCATCTGGTTCAATAACTTCCCCAGTGCCAGAAATAAGTAAAGTATTCTTTTTATCAACCGCAATCAAAAGAGCCTCTAACTTTCTTAAAATCTTGTCTTTTCTCCATTCTTGTGCCAGCTCTACTGCAGCCCTTTTTAAATTTCCGCCGTATTGTTCCAATTTTTCTTCGAATTTTTGCGAAAGAGTCAAAGCATCAGCTACCGAACCAGCAAATCCTACTATTACTTCTCCATTATATAACCTTCTAATTTTTTTTGCTCCATGCTTTAAGATCGTATTTTCTCCAAGGGTAATCTGTCCATCACCAGCCACCGACACTTTATTGCCTTTTCTCACTGCAATTATGGTAGTACCCTTAAACATGTTTACACCCCTTTAGATAGTTTAATATTAGCACATTTTTCAAAATGCTTCAAGAATTAATTCAAAATTTTTGTTAAATTCATTTAACTTCCTTTTGATAATCACATTCTGCATTAGAACATTTTAGTATATGTATATTCTTTGTATTTTTTTCAATTAATAAGCTACCACAAACAGGACATTTTTCCTCAACAGGTTTGTCCCACAATATAAAATCGCAATTAGGTGCATTTTCGCAAGCATAATACATTCGCCCTTTTTTACTTTTTTTCCTTACAATTTCTCCACCACATTTAGGGCATTTAACACCAATTTTTTCATACAAAGGTTTTGTATTTTTGCATTCAGGAAAACCAGAACAAGCAAGAAATTTACCATATCTGCCTTTTTTTATAACCATGGGTCTTCCGCAGAGTTCACATTTAATATCAGTCACTTCCACTTCTTCTTTTATATCTATCTCTTCCATCTGTTCTTCTGCAATTTTTAAAGTTTTATAAAAATCATTGTAAAACTCTTGCACCACTTCATACCATTTCGCTTGGCCTTCTTCAATCTTGTCCAGCTGCTCCTCCATCTCAGCAGTAAATTTAACATCGACAATTTTAGTAAAAAACTCTTTCAATGCGTCTGTCACAATAAAGCCCAACTCTGTAGGTTTTAAATTCTTATTGTCTTTTACTACATATCCTCTTTCTAACAAAGTAGAGATAGTAGGAGCATAAGTACTGGGGCGGCCTATCCCTTTTTCCTCTAATTCTTTAATCAAAGAAGCTTCCGTGTATCTGGGTGGAGGCTGGGTAAAATGTTGTGTTGGTTTTAATTCCTTCAAAAGCAATTTAGTTCCTTCTTGAAGCACAGGCACAGTTTTTTCTTCCTCTTCTTGTATATCTGTTCCTTCTACATATACCGTCATAAACCCTAAAAATCTTATACTAGAACCAGAAGCTTTAAAAACATATCCATTATTTACTATATCCATAGAAACAGTATCGTAAATTGCAGGTGCCATTTGACTTGCTATGAATCTACTCCAAACTAATTTGTACAATTTATATTGGTCTGGCGTTAAGGAATCCTTTATACTCTCGGGATCCCGGTAAATAGAAGTAGGTCTTATAGCTTCATGAGCATCCTGAACATTGGCCTTTTTAGAAGCATAATTTGCTCCCGGATTGGCATACTCTTTTCCAAACTTTTCAACTATATATTTATATACCTCCGCTTTAGCTTCATTTGCCACCCTTGTAGAATCTGTCCTTATATAAGTGATAAGCCCTACGCTACCTTCTCCCTTGATTTCTACTCCTTCGTATAATTGTTGAGCGATTAACATAGTTTTCTTTGCAGTAAACCCCAATTTCCTTGAAGCTTCTTGTTGCAATGTACTAGTTATAAAAGGCGGAGAAGGATTCCTCTTTTTGACACCTGTTTTTATTTTATCCACAGTGTACTCTTCAGATAAAGCTGCCAATACTTTGTCTACATCTTCTTTTGTCTTTAACTCAACTTTATCCTCTTTAGTACCATAGAATTTTGCTTCAAACTTGGTAAAATTTTTCTCATCAGAAAGAATCGCCGTAATGCTCCAATATTCTTCTGGAACAAAAGCTTCTATTTCTCTTTCTCTATCGCAAATCAAACGTGCTGCTACTGATTGGACTCTCCCTGCGCTTAATCCCCTCTTTATTTTTTTCCAAAGAAGAGGACTTATTTTATATCCTACCAATCTGTCAAGAATTCTTCTAGCTTGTTGCGCATCTACCAAATTTAAATCTATAGAGCGAGGGCTTTTAAGAGCAGTTTGCACTGCATTTTTTGTAATCTCATGAAATTCTATGCGACAAGGCTCCTCAATATTCAAATTTAACAATTGAGCAATATGCCAGGAAATTGCTTCTCCTTCTCTGTCAGGGTCAGTGGCCAAAAAAATTTTATCTGCATCCTTTGCTTCTTTTTTTAAATTCTCTATAATAGCCCCTTTTCCCCGGATAGTTATGTACTTAGGGGTAAAATTGTTTTCAATATCTATACCTAATTGACTTTTTGGCAAGTCCCTAACATGTCCCATGGAGGCCGCTACTTTAAAATTTTTGCCTAAAAATTTAGAGATAGTCTTAGCTTTAGCTGGAGATTCCACAATAACTAGAGATTTTGCCATTTTGACACCTCCAAAACAATTTATAATTATATCAAAGTTTTTGACAATTATCAAAATATTTTTTTCTCATATTTATTGCCAGGAAGTTTTTCAATCATACCTTTTAACATTAAAGAAGATAAAATTACATTGACTTTTGAGATTTTTATTTTCACATGGCCTGCTATTTCTTCTATATCCCTTGGAGCTTCACAAATAAAATCGTACACTTCCTTCTCTTCCTCCGTAAGAGAAGACATAAGATTTTCCTCAATCTTTTGTTGCACATCCTCTCTTAAATTAAATTCTTCTAAAATATCCTCAACACCAATTACAATCTTCGCACCTTGTTTTATCAGCTCATTTGTTCCTCTACTATAAGCACTCGTTATATTTCCAGGTACTGCAAAAACCTCTTTTCCCTGTTCTAAGGCAAATTGAGCCGTCAGTAAAGATCCACTTTTTATTCCTGCTTCTACTACCACTACTCCAAGAGATAACCCGCTTATGATTCTATTTCTCAGAGGAAAATTTTGTGGCAGCGGAGAAGTATCAAGAGGAAACTCTGAAACCAGCAATCCTTCCTCACTAATTTGCTCCATCAGCTTTTTATTTTCTCTTGGATAAACTATATTTATACCATTTCCTAAAACAGCAATAGTTTTTCCTCTTTCCTTTAAAGCTCCTATATGAGAAAAACTATCGATTCCTCTCGCCATGCCACTTACAACTGTTATACCTCTTTCTGATAGCTCATGTGCCAATTTTTGTGCCACTTGTTTTCCATAAAAAGTAGCATTTCTTGAGCCCACCATAGCAATGCACAAATTATCTTTTAAATTTATATTACCCTTCAAATATAAAACAGGAGGTGGGTCATAAATATTCTTTAATTCTTCTGGATATTCCTCTTCTTCTAATGTATATACACTTATTTTTAAATTTTGCAATCTTTCTATATAATCAAAAGGATTCAATTTCTGAGCTTCTATTATCTTTTGCGCTAATTTTTTACTCCCTACTGCTCTAAAAATATCAATTTCTTTTGCTTTATACACTTCTTCCGCAGTTTTGAAAAATTCCATCAGTTGAACAAAATTTTTATACCCTATCCCTTTGACAGCGCTTAACCATATTTTAAAAACCTTTTCCCTTTCCATAATTGCTCCCCTTTAACACCGTTTTCCTTAATTATCTTTATTATAATACATAACCTGTGATAAAATAAAGAAAAAAGAAAGGTGATACCAATGTCAAACTTGTATAACCTACGCCAACTCAAAAACTATTTGTACCAAAATCCCTTTTGTGACTTTCAATCTCTTAACATAAATAAAGCGGCTAAAAAGTGGCTTGAGAAAGAAATAGAAAGAATAAACAATCTAAAATGCTATGAAAACCAATTATATCAATTAAATTTAAACTTCATCGCCGGAATAGACGAGGCGGGAAGAGGCCCTTTAGTTGGACCAGTAGTTGCCGCCTGTGTAATACTTCCTAAGAATGTTTTCATCCCTGAGATAAATGACTCTAAAAAACTATCTGAAGAAAAAAGAGAAGTATTGTCAGAGGTAATAAAAAAAGTAGCTATCTCTTATGCTATTGGAATAGTTGATTGCGAAGAAATTGATAAAATAAATATACTAAATGCTACCTACAAAGCCATGCAGATTGCTATTTCAAAAATACAACAAAAAATTGATTACCTTTTAGTAGATGCTATCACCATTCCTCAAATAGAGATAAATCAAAAAGCAATAATAAAGGGAGATTCAAAAAGTATCTCTATAGCTGCTGCCTCTATACTGGCGAAAGTTGAAAGAGATAAAATAATGAAAGAATATCATAAAATCTATCCTCAGTATAATTTTGAAAAAAACAAAGGTTATGGTACAAAAGAACATATTGAAGCTTTAAAAAAATACGGTCCTTGTCCTATACATAGAAAAACTTTCATCGAAAAAATTCTGAAAGGATGAAAAACATTGAACAAAAAAACAATAGGCAGCTTAGGAGAAAAAATAGCTGCCCAATATCTATTAAAATCAGGTTATAAAATTTTAGAGAAAAATTTTAAATGCAAAATTGGGGAAATAGATATAATAGCTCTATTCAAAAAAGAAATAGTTTTTGTAGAGGTAAAAACAAGAACCTCTACCTTTTTTGGAACTGGAAGTGAAGCTGTAAATTTTCATAAACAACAAAGAATATTGAAAATTGCCCAGTTGTACTTAGCTTCAACAGAAAAATTTCGAAATTTTCAGCCTCGTTTTGACGTGATTGAGGTTTATTTAAATCCTGATACATTAGCCTTTGAAAAACTAAGCCATTTCCCAAACGCTTTTTTAATCTTTTAATATCAATCCCATCTTTTCTTTTACTTCTTTCAAAGTTTTTTCTGCAACAGCTTGAGCTCTTTCCGCCCCTTCCTTTAAAACCTTCAAAACATAATCTCTACTTAAGTCTTTATAATTTTTTTGTATAACAGTCAATTTATCTATTACAACCTCTGCTAATTCCTTCTTTAAAGTGCCATAACCCTGTCCTTTAAATTTATTTACAACTTCTTCTATTTCCATACCTGTAAATAAACTATAAATTGTCAAAAGATTGCTAACACCCGGTTTGTTTTCCCAATCAAGCCTTATTTCAGTCTCAGAATCAGTCACTGCTCTCATTATTTTCTTTTTGATTACAGAAGGCTCGTCCAAAAGATTGATTCTATTATTTGGGTCACTGTCACTTTTACTCATCTTTTTAGTAGGGTCAGTAAGACTCATTATCCTCGCGCCAAATTTTAAAATCATAGGCTCAGGAACAACAAAAGTTTCACCAAATCTGTTGTTAAAACGTTGTGCAATGTCTCTTGTCAGTTCTAAGTGTTGCTTTTGGTCTTCTCCTACAGGAACATAATGGGTATTGTATAAAAGTATATCTGCTGCCATTAAATCAGGGTATGTAAAAAGTCCTACAGAAACTGTCTCTTTTCCTTTGCTCTTTTCTTTAAACTGAGTCATTCTGCTTAGCTCACCAAAATATGTCATGCATTGTAAAAGCCATGCTAATTCTGCATGAGCAGAAACATGAGATTGAACAAAAAGATTAACTTTCTTAGGATCTAAGCCTATTGCAAGGTAAAGGCCCGCCAATTCAATAGTGTTTTCTTTTAATTTTATTGGATCTTGGGGTACTGTCAAAGCATGCAAATCCACTACACAAAAAAAGCACTCATAATCTTCTTGTAGAGCGACAAATTGTCTCATTGCACCCAAGTAATTACCTATGTGAATGTCTCCCGAGGGTTGTACTCCTGAAAAAACTCTTTTCAAGCTATCAACTCCTTTTCAATTGAGTATTTTATGTCGTTTAGAAAAAATTATAAGAGAAAATTTCAAAATTTGCAATGAAATTTAAAATAATTCCCTCATAAATCCTTTCCCATGGACTTCGGCTACATCTAATATAGAGATAAAAGCATTTTCATCTATTTGGTGTACGATAAATTTAAGTTGTGGAAGCTGTGTCAAAGATACAATGGAATACAAAACCTTTTTGTTCTCTTTGGTATAAGCACCCTCTCCATGAAGCAAAGTAACCCCTCTTTTTAATGTAGTCATTATTTCTTTGCTCACTTCTTCTACTTTATCAGTAACCACCAGCACCATTTTTTGCCTATTAAAACCTTTTATAGTTTTATCCACCATGTAGGAAGTAATGTACATAGAAACAAGAGTGTAAAGAGCACTGGTCAAACCAAAAAATATAGCTCCAATGGCTACGATAAAAAAGTTAACAATAAAAGAAATATGCCCAATTTCAAAGTTATCATATTTCTTTTTTACAATCACAGAAATTATATCTAAACCACCAGTTGAACCGTGATTACTAAAAACTATTCCCATACCTAAACCATTTAACACTCCGCCGTATAAACTCAAAAGTAATGGATCATTTATATGCAAGATATTTTTTATTGCATAAGTAAGCACCAAAAACAAAGAAAGTGATACAGTACCTATAATAGTAAAAATTGTAAACCTTAAATTTACTTTTTTATAGCTCAAAATTAAAAGTGGGATGTTTAACAAAAATATAGTGTATCCTGCAGGAAACTTGGTTAAATACTGTATAATAAGTGCAATACCAGAAACTCCTCCACTTAAAAGTTTAGCATGAACAATAAACATGTTAATACCAATAGCAGACATTAAAGTCCCCATAAGAATAAAGAAAATATTTTTTATACTTTCTCTATTAAAAAAACTTGTTATCTCCAAGCTAACACCTTCTTATCACATTTGAGACTTAATTACTTTACATAAAATTTTTATTGTAATTTTTATTTATACCAATATTTGCTATCAATAATTCTATACTGTAATGCTTCTGCTACATGTTCAAACTTAATATTTTCTGCACCTTCCAAATCAGCAATTGTACGAGCAACTTTTAAAATTTTATTATATCCTCTTGCACTCAAATAAAACTTTTCGAAAGCTTCATTTAAAAATTTTTTAGTATCTTCATCAAGTTTGCAATGCTTTTTCAACATATTTCCTTTTAATTGAGAATTGACGTATATACCAGTACCTTTATACCTTTTAAGTTGCATTTCTCGTGCTTTTATGACTCGTTCGCGAATTTCCTTGGAACTTTCTGCTTGTGTTTCTTCTTCGAAATATTTATCTTTTTTAAGAGGTTTTACCTCCACATGTAAATCAATTCTATCTAACAAAGGTCCTGAAATTTTATTTTGATATCTTCTTATTTCATTTACACTACAATGGCATTCGTGAGTATCATCACCATAATAGCCACAAGGACAAGGATTCATAGCTAAAATCAAAATAAATTTGCTTGGATAAGTGAAACTACCATTTACACGAGTAATTGTAACCACTTCATCTTCTAACGGCTGCCTTAAAACTTCTATTGCATCTTTTTTAAATTCAGGAATCTCATCTAAAAATAACACTCCATAGTGTGCAAGAGATACTTCTCCAGGCTTAGGATATTTTCCTCCCCCAACTAAAGCAACTGTAGAGATAGTATGATGAGGAGCTCTAAAAGGTCGAGTAGTAATAAGAGGTGTACCTTTTGGAAGCAATCCTGCTATACTGTATATTTTGGTGACTTCTAAAGCCTCTTCAAAACTTAACTGAGGAAGAATAGTAGGAAAACGCCTTGCCAACATAGTTTTACCCGCTCCAGGTGGTCCTATCATTAAAACATTGTGACCACCTGCAGCGGCAATCTCAAGTACCCTTTTTGCATTTTCCTGCCCTTTTACTTCAGCAAAATCTATATCGTATTCTACATTATCAAAAAAATTATTAATATCTAAAGTAAAAGATTCTATTTCCCTATCTCCATTTAAAAACTCAACCACTTCTTTTAAATTTTTCACAGGATATACTTTTATCCCTTCTACAACTGCCGCTTCATGAGCATTTTCATAAGGAACAACAATAGAGGAAATACCTTTTTTCTTTGCCCCTATTACCATTGGCAGTATACCATTTACGCCTCTTATACTTCCGTCCAAAGAAAGTTCACCTACAAAGGCTATGTCTTCTTTTTCCTCTTTTATCTCCTCTGTGCATTTTAAAATCCCTACTGCTAAAGGTAAATCGAAAGCAGTGCCTTCTTTTTTAGTATCAGCTGGTGCTAAATTTACAGTAATTTTTTTGAGGGGAAATTCAAAGCCACTGTTTTTGATAGCAGACCTTACTCTGTCTCTTGCTTCCTTAACTTCTGTATCACCCAAGCCTACAATATCAAAAGAAGGAATTCCAGTAGATAAATCTACCTCCACCTCTACCACATAGGCATTTATACCTAAGACCGCCATACTTTTTACTTTAGAAAGCATAAAAATCCCCCTTATGGTCTTTCCAGAGAAATCTTCCCCAATTTTCCTTTTCGAAAATCTTCCAACAAAATATGAGAAGTTTTTAAGGTATCTACTTCTCCGCCTGCAATTAAACATCCTCTTTTTTTACCTATTTCCTTTAAAAGTTCAAAATCTTCCATTACTATTTTATCAATTTTATATCGGGACATCAAATAATGGGGGTAATACTTTTTTAAGACTGCAACTAAGTTTAATGCTATTTCTTCTATGTTTAATATTTCATCTTTTATAGCTCCTGTAATTGCCAACATAATTCCTGTTTCTTTATCGTCAAATTTTGGCCAGAGTATGCCAGGAGTGTCCAAAATGTCGAAATAAGGAGTTTTTATCCAATGCAAAGTCCTTGTAACCCCCGGCTTGTCGCCAGTCTTTGCCCTTTTACTGCCAATTAATTTATTAATAAAAGTAGATTTCCCAACATTGGGAACACCCACAATTATTCCTCTCAGCCTTGGAATCATTCCTTTTTGCCTTTTCTTCTCCAAAATATCTTGACAAACTCTCTGAGTTGCTTCATTTATCTCTTTAAGTCCAAACCCTGTAATTGAATTAACTTTTATCGCTTCTATTCCCTTTTCTTTAAAATATTCTATCCATAAATCCGTAATTACATCATCTGCTAAATCAGCTTTATTTAAAAGGATAAGCCTTTTTTTATTTTTTACAATATCATCAATATCTGGGTTTCTGCTGCTCTTAGGTATTCTCGCATCTACTATTTCGTATATTACATCTACTAACTTAAGGTTAGAAACTATCTCCTTTTTAGATTTTGCCATATGTCCAGGATACCATTGTATCATATCTAATTCCTCCATATATTTGAAAAAGGGGTTTATAACCCCTTTTTACATTAATTCTTTTATCTTTGTAGCAGCTTTTCCTACTCTCTTTCTCAAATAATACAATTTTGCTCTTCTGACTTTACCTCTCCTTATAACCTCTATCTTTTCAATTCTGGGAGAGTGAAGTGGAAAAGTCCTTTCGACTCCCACACCATAAGACACACGTCTTACCGTAAAAGTCTCTCTTAGGCCTGAACCGCTTTTTTTGATTACTATTCCCTCAAAAGGCTGAATTCTTTCTCTATCTCCTTCAATAACCCTATAATGTACTCTTATAGTATCTCCTACATTAAAAGGAGTTAAGTCTTTTCTCATTTGCTGACTTTCCACTACTTTTATTAAGTCCATTATTTTCCCTCCTTCCAGCTTCTAAATGTCAAACCCTCTTTCTCGTAAAAATTTTTTATCTTCTTCCGTCAAAATTGCCTTTTTAAGTAAATCAGGCCGTTTTAAAAAAGTTATCTCTAAAGACTTTTGTCTTCGCCATTTAGCTATTTCAGCATGATTACCACTTAGTAAAACTTCTGGCACCTTCATGCCTCTAAAAACTTCTGGTCTTGTATACTGGGGATATTCCAACAAACTATTACTAAAGGATTCTTCTACAGCGCTTTGAGGATGTGAAAGAACTCCTTCAATAAGTCTTGTTACAGCATCAATAATAGCCATTGCGGCTATCTCTCCGCCTGTCAATATAAAATCTCCTAATGAAATTTCTTCATCAATAACAGAATAGACTCTTTCATCAATTCCTTCATAGTGGCCACACAAAAGGGCTATTCTTTCTAATTTAGACATTTTAACCGCTATTTCCTGACTAAAAACCTTACCTTTAGGACCAAGGTAATATACAGGAATATTACCTTGACTCTTTACAAATTCAATTGCGTCAAAAAGAGGCTGAGGCATCATCACCATTCCTGGCCCGCCTCCATAAGGATAATCGTCTACCTTTTTATGTTTATCCTTTGAAAAATCTCTTATATTTATCAAGTTAACTTTTAATTTTCCTTTTTCAATAGCCCTTTTCAAAATACTATAGGATAAAACACTATCAAACATTTCAGGAAATAGGGTTAAAACGTCAAAAATCATCATAGCCCCTCCAAAAGGTGGACCACCATTACTTTATTGTCAACATCTACTTTTTTGACAACTTCTTTTATAGCAGGAATTAGTATTTCCCTCTCCTCACCTTTTATTACATACACATCATTTGCACCAGTTTGCAATACCTCTACCAATGAACCTACAAAATCTCCTTCCTCTGTATACACCTTCATCCCAATTAAATCTTTGATAAAATATTCATCTTTTTCTAACTTTAAAGCATTTTGAGAATCAACCTTTAAAAAGGCCCCCTTTAATTTTTCTGCCTCGTCTCTATTGTCAATTCCCTTTAATTTTACACAAACTCTTTTAGATATAATCTTGACATATTCAATGTCATATTTGCGGGGCCTTTGTTGGTCATCAAAAACCCAAACATACTCAAGTTCATAAAACCTTTCAGGAACATTGGTAAGAGGATATACTTTAACTTCCCCCTTAATGCCATGGGCAGAAGTAACTTTTCCTACATTATAATAATCAGCCATACCACCACCTAGATTATCTCAACAATCACGCGTTTCTTTTCTTTTAAAGCAGCAGCTCTAACCAATGTGCGAATTGCTTGAGCAATCCTTCCCTGTTTGCCAATTACTTTTCCCATATCTTCGGGAGCAACTTTAAGCTCTATTATAACAGATTGCTGTCCCTCAATTTCATTGACTTCTACAGCATCAGGATTGTTAACTAACGCCTTGGCTATAGTTTTAACCAATTCTCCCATTATTACACCTCCTCACAAGAGAGGATTATTGAGATGCACTATTACCAATTATACCTTCTTTTTTAAACAGTGACTTTACAGTATCTGAAGGTTGGGCACCAACACTGAGCCATTTTTTAGCCTTTTCTACATCTATTTTTACTTCAGCAGGCTGGGCTATAGGATTGTAATATCCTATCTCATCAATAAACCTTCCATCTCTTGGTGACCTTGAATCTGCTACTACTATTCTGTAAAAAGGCCTTTTCTTAGCCCCAAACCTTTTTAATCTTATTCTGACTGCCACTTTCTCACCTCCTTCAAAAGTTGCCCACCTTCCGATATTATCTAAAGAAAGGCAGCCTCATTTTACCTTTCTTTAGGTCTTTATCAATATCAGCAAATTTCTTCATCATCTTTTTGGTTTCTTCAAACTGTTTTAAGAGGCTATTTACCTGTTGGATGGTGGTACCGCTGCCTTTGGCTATTCTTTTCTTTCTACTGCCATTTATAATAGAAGGGTTTTGCCTTTCTTCTTTAGTCATAGATTGAATAATGGCTTCTATCCTCTTTAAATCTTTTTCTGAAATGTCTACATTCTTAAGCATGTTTTTGTTCATTCCAGGAATCATACTGAGGAGTTGATCTAAAGGTCCCATATTTTTAAGGCTCTGCAGCTGTTCTAAGAAATCTTCCAGTGTAAACTGTTTTGTTAAAAGCTTTTGCCCTAACTCTTGTGCCTTTTTTTCATCAATTGCTGCTTGGGCCTTTTCAATTAAAGTCAAAACATCTCCCATTCCTAAAATGCGAGAAGCCATTCTATCAGGATAAAAAGGCTCTAAGTCTGTCAACTTTTCGCCTGTGCCCACATATTTTATAGGTTTTTGTGTAACAGCCTTAATAGAAAGAGCTGCTCCACCTCTCGTATCTCCATCCAATTTTGTCAATATAACTCCTGTTATATCTAACCTTTCATTAAAGGAAGACGCTACGTTTACTGCGTCTTGACCTGTCATAGCATCTACTACTAACAAAATCTCATCTGGTTGTACTGCCCTTTTTATATTTACAAGTTCCTCCATCAATTCTTCATCTATGTGAAGTCTACCCGCAGTATCTATAATAATTACGTCAGAGTTATGAGACCTTGCATAATCAATAGAAGCTTTTGCAATATCAACAGGGTTTGCTTTGTCCCCCATTGTAAAAACTGGTACATTTACATTAGCTCCCACAACCTGTAACTGCTTTATGGCAGCCGGTCTGACGACGTCACAAGCTACTAGTAGTGGATTTTTTCCCTGCTTCTTTAACAAGTTTGCCAATTTCCCACAAGCAGTGGTCTTTCCAGAACCTTGAAGTCCAACCATCATTATAACTGCAGGAACTTTATTCCCTATATTTAACCGGCTTTGAGTAGACCCCATAAGGGCTATAAGCTCATCATTGACTATCTTTATCACCTGTTGCCCCGGGGTCAGGCTTTCCATCACTTCTTGCCCTAAAGCTTTTTCTGTAACAGAGTTTATAAAGTCTTTTACTACCTTAAAGTTGACATCCGCTTCTAAGAGGGCAACTTTTACTTCCCTCATAGCTTCTTTTATATCTTTTTCTGTGAGTTTTCCTTTTCCTCTTAACTTTTTAAAGATTTCCTGCAGCCTTTCAGATAGGCTTTCAAAAGCCATTAAAATTTACCTCCTACAGATTTAGCTCCTCTATTTCACGAGCTATCTCCTCAATAATTTTTAAAATTTTTGGGTCTCTTTCTCTTTGCCGTATTATTTCAATGCCCTTTTTTATCTTACCCAATCTATTCATTATTTCTTGATGTCTTTTTACCAACCCTAATTTTTCCTCAAAAAACTCTAACGAGCTTTCTGCTCTTTTTAAAGTGTCATAAACTCCCTGCCGTGAGATATCCAAAAGTTCGGAAATTTCTCCAAGAGAATAATCATTTAAATAGTACATTTCAAAAATTTCTCTTTGCTTATCTGTAAGCAAAGCACCATAAAAATCATACAAAAGAGTCATAAATAAAAAATCTTCATCCACAAAAATCCCACCCGTTAAGGTCCTAACCTTTACATTAAGATTTTATATGAAGGGCTGCATTTTGTCAAGCTGTGTTTTTTCATTTTTTTACGATTTAATTTACTGAAAAATAGCAGAAACGAAAGATTTTGCATCAAAAGCTTGCAAATCCTCTATTCCTTCCCCCATTCCTATATATCGTATAGGTACATTTAATTCTGATTTTATAGCTACAACAATTCCACCTTTTGCCGTTCCATCTAATTTGGTAAGTACAATACCGGTTATATCAGAAACTTCTTTAAATATTTTCGCCTGTTGAAGAGCATTTTGACCAGTTGTAGCATCTAAAACTAAAAAGGTCTCAACTCTCGCTTCAGGATATTCCCTATCTATAACTCTGCGAATTTTCCTCAATTCCTCCATCAGATTCTTTTTATTGTGGAGTCTACCTGCAGTATCACAAATAAGTATATCTATTCCCCTTGCTTTTGAAGCTTGAATGCCATCAAAAATAACAGAAGCTGGATCTGAGCCTTCTTGGTGTTTGATAATTGGACAGTTAACTCTCTCTGCCCATATTTCTAGCTGGTCAATAGCTGCAGCTCTAAAAGTATCACCTGCTGCTAGCATAACTTTTTTGCCTTCTTTTTTGTACATATAAGCTAATTTTCCAATTGTAGTAGTCTTTCCTACTCCATTTACTCCGACGATCAATATCACCATAGGAGAAGTCAAGGTAAAAGGTTTTACATCCTTTTGCAAAATTTCATAAACTTCTTCAGCTAAAAGTTCTTTTATTTGAGATGCATCATAAATCTTCATTTCTTTTGCCTTTTGACGTATTCCTTCTATAATCTTAGAAGTAGTACTAATACCTATATCAGCCAAAATTAAAATCTCTTCTAATTCTTCCAAAAGTTCTTCGTCAATTTTTCTACCTATTGTAACAATACTATCTATTTTAGAAGTCAAATTTTCTCTTGTTTTCAATAGTCCTTCTTTGATCTTTTGAAAAAAACCTTTTTTTTCTTCAGCAGTTTCGGATTCTTTTTTAGATTTGTCAAAAAAATTAAGCATGTTTTACCAAGCCTCCTATTTTGTCGTCAGTATTAAGTTTAAGGGATAACAATTTGGAAACTCCTTTTTCTTGCATTGTTACACCGTATATCGCATCAGCCACCATCATTGTCCCTTTTCTGTGGCTTACAACTATAAACTGAGTATCTTTTGACAATTCTTTCAAAAACTCAGCAAATCTCTCCACATTTGCATCATCTAATGCTGCATCTATCTCATCCAATATACAAAAAGGAGTAGGTTTTATAATTAGCATTGCAAATAAAAGGGAAATGGCAACTAATGCCTTTTCTCCTCCTGAAAGAAGAGAAAGGGTTTGCAATTTCTTTCCTGGGGGCTGTGCTTTAATTTCTATACCTGTTTCTAAAAGATTGTCTTCGTCAGTAAGTATTAACTCTGCATTACCCCCTCCAAAAAGTCGCCTAAACGTCTCCTTAAATTGAATCTGTAGGATTTCAAAACCATCTTTAAATTTTGTTTTGATAATTTTATTTGCTTCTTCGATTACAGAAATCAAAGATTCCTTTGCCTTTATAATATCTTCCATCTGAGATTTTAAAAAATCATACCTTTCCTTTACCTCTTTATATTCTTCAATAGCATCTATATTCACATTACCTAATCCTTTTATAGCCTTTGTCAAATGATCTGCTCTTTGTCTTAATTTTGAAATCTCGCCTTCTTCAGCTTCTTCAAAAGCTCTGTCTAAGGTCAATTCATATTCTTCCCAAAGCCTATTTTTGATATTGTCAATCTCTATCTGAAATCTTTGCATTTCCATTTCTACTTTATGAAATTCTTCATTAATATTAGTAAATTCTTGTTGTAAAATCGAAAATTTTTCTTTACGTTTTTGTAAATCCTCTTCTTCTTGGAAAATATTATCTTCTAAAGAAGAAATATCTTTTTGAATTTTTTCTACTTCTTGTTGTAATTTATATATTTCTCCTTGCAACTTTTCTCTATCTAAACTCAAATTGACCTTTAAGCTTTCTATTTCTTTAATATTCTTTTCTTTCTCTACTATATTGTTTTTTTCTCTATCAAATTCTTGTCGTTTATCTTTTAAGTTATGAAGTTCATTCTGAAGCTTTTGTTCGATTTTGGCGATTTCAATTTTCAAAGCAGTGATTTCTTTGTCTAAAATTGCTAAATTTTCCTCTTCTTTATTGTTTTTTTCTTTAAAACCATTAATCAAGGCATCCAATCGTTCTTTTTCTTTTTCTAAGCTTTCTAACTCTTTTAAAAACCGGTCAATTTCTTGTTGATAATTTCTAACATTTTCCTTTAATTCGCCAATTTCTAAAGTATAACTTTCTAGTTGATTTAATAAATTTCCTATTTCTTTTTCTAATGAAATCCTCCTTTGCTCATTAGAAGTTATATTATATCTAATATCAGAAACTTCTTTGTTCAATAATTCTATTTGCTCCTCTTCATGAATTTTATCATTCATTTTTTGTCTGATTTCTTCTTCCACTATTTCTTGTTGATTTTTTAAGCTATCAATTTCTTTTTTCAGTTTAGTTATCTCTTCTTTTCTCTTAAAGATGCTTTGAAGTTTAGGTTTTAAACTGCCACCGGTTATTGACCCCCCTGGATTTATAACCTCTCCTTCTAATGTTACAATTTTATAAGCTTGATTATATTTTTTAGATAACCTCACTGCATTTTCAATTGTATCTACTATAATAACACGGCCTAGCAAAAAATTAAAAATTTCTTCTAAATTATCGTTATACTTTATTAGCTTAGAAGCAACTCCAATTACGCCTCTCTCAGACAAAATATTGCTTTCTTGCTGAGAAAGGATCCTGCCACGAATCAAATCAAGAGGCAAAAAAGTAGCTCTCCCCAAATTTTCTTTTTTTAGCCTTTCAATCAATTCCGCCACTTTATCAGAAGATTTTATAACTATATTTTGTACATTTGAACCTAATGCTACCTCAATTGCTGTGCTATAAGTATTTTCAACCTCTAAAAGTTCCCCCACAACTCCAATTATGTTTTCTTTAAAAGAAGGAATATTTTCAGAGAGTTTTAACAAGTTCCGCACAGTTCCACTATAGCCTTCGTAATTTTTATCCATCTCCTCTAAAATCGAAAGTCGTGACCTTTTTCTTTCAATTTGTTCTTTAATAATTTTTAAATTATTTTCCTTCAAAATTATTTCATTCTCAATTTTCTGCAAAGCTTGCTGTTCAGTAATCTTTTGTTGATTCTTTTTATCTAGTTCTTTTTGTAAAATTTGTAATTCTTCAACAATTTTATTTTTTTCTTTGTCTAGTTTTTCTATTCGATTTTGAATCTCCTCTATATGTTTTCTTAAGTTTTGCTGCCTACTTATTGCCTCTTCCTTTAGAGAATTGTTTAAAGACAATTTTCCTTTCACATCTGCTATGCTATTTAAAATTTCAATTATATCTTCCTTAGCCTTTTCAACTTCTTCTATCTTATCTTTTTGCTGCTTTTGTACACTTATGTATTCTTCCTGAAATTGTTTTAATTTCTCTTCTAATTCTTTTTTGTTTAGATGTAAAAGCGCTACATTAGACTCTACCCTTTTAAGTTCTTCCCTCAAGAGTTCTTCACGTTTTACAGCTTTTTTCAATTCCTCCCTGTAAAGCTCTGAGGTTTCTTCTAAATTTCTAAGCTTCTCTACTATTAATTCCCTTTTTCCTGAGACTATCTCTATCTCTCTTAACTTGTTGTGATATTCCTCTTTTTTACTGTCTAATTGCTGTTTCAGGTCATGAATTTCTTTTTCTTTATATAGCAAATTTTCCTCTTGATTTATTTTATGTATTTTTTTTACATTCAATTGACTTTTTAGGTTCTCATATTTTCCTTTTAAAGCATCGTACTGGTTCATAGACTTCTTTGCTAATTGAATATATAAACTTATATCTACTTTTCTTTTTTCCTTGTGGAGTTTTAGAAACTCTTCTGCCTTGCTTTTTTGCGTTTCCAAAGTAGTAAGCTGTTTCTCTAATTCTGCAACTATATCGTTCAAACGAATCAGATTATCATTAGCTGCTGCCAGTTTCTTTTCTGCTTCTTCTTTTTTATATCTGTACTTTGAAATACCTATTGCTTCCTCAAAAATTTGTCTTCTATCTTCTGGTTTCGCAGATAGGATTTCGTCTATTCTACCTTGTCCTATTATTGAATAGCCTTCTTTTCCTACTCCTGTATCTAAAAAAAGCTCGTATATGTCCCTAAGACGACAAGGAGTCTTATTTATAAAAAATTCACTTTCGCCAGATCTAAAAATTTTTCTGGTAATAACTACTTCCGTATAATCAAAAGGAAGATAACCATCGGAATTGTCTAAGGTAAGATTTATTTCACAAAAACCTAAAGGTTTTCTATTCTCGCTACCTGCAAAAATTACATCCTCTAACTTAGAACCTCTTAAACTTTTGATACTTTGTTCTCCCAGAACTAATCTAATAGCGTCAGAAATATTACTTTTGCCACTTCCATTTGGACCTACAATTGCTGTTACACCTTTTTCAAAATTAAGAGTTACTTTGTCTGCAAAAGACTTAAAGCCTTGAAGTTCAAGTTTCTTAAGGTACATACCACCACTCCTTATGCACCTTCCATTTTACCACATCTCCATTTAAATTTCATCTTTTATTTTTCAGTATTATACCCATTCGGCCTCTTTGCCGCAGGGGCCAGCCTCCGGGGCCCTTGCCTTCGGCCCCGTCTTCGTCTCTCGGTCTTATTAAGTTTAGCTTCTGTTCTGTCAAGTCACTTCTCTTGTGCAAAATGTCAGCTTTATTAGTCTCACCTACTCTAGTTCTCCACGTACTCTTCGTATTTCTTCTACAATCTCCTCTATTTCTTCCTTATATGAAGAAGGTGCTAATATCTCTCCCCATCCTGTTAGCACTTGAAACAATCCATCATAAGCCGTATCATGATAACTTCTTATAAAATGTGGTATCTCCTTTTCTTTTAAAATGCCTTCTATCAATTTCGCTTCTATTTCATTTTCCAACACTAAAATTTTAGCGAAGTCTTCCATTAAAATCACCTCTATATAAAAATAAAACCTGCTAAAAAGCAGGTTTAGATTATCTTGGTTCTACAATAAATTTTATCGCTGTCCTCATTTCGCCGTCTATCTCAATCTCTGAAAAGGCAGGAATCGCAATTAAGTCTATACCATTTGGTGCCACAAACCCCCTTGCTATTGCAATAGCCTTAACCGCTTGATTTACTGCACCTGCACCAACCGCCTGAATTTCTGCCGAAGATTTTTCTCTTAAGACGGCTGCTAATGCACCTGCTACAGACTTAGGTTTAGATTTAGCTGATACTTTTAGAACCTCCACTGTCAAATAACCTCCTTCATACATTATTGTGAAAATGAATACATTTATATATTTATATATTCGCTAAAAAACCAATATTTCCTTCTTTTTAAATAAAATTTTTTTAAAAATTATTTTTTATAAAATCAGTTATAGAAATGCGCATAATCTTTTTATCAGTACAAATAACTATTTTGTCCTTAGTCAGTCTATCTGATATTTTAAATTCCATTTTTACATTGTATTTTTTTTCTAAAAACAACTTGTTGAACTTTTTTTGCCCTATAATTGTGGAAATCTGCTTTTCATTACAAAAAATTGTAACATTTGTGTCCCTTATATTCTTATCTTTAAATGCCCTTATAAGAATGTCAAGAATAATACTTGACTCGACCAATTGTCCCATCGCAGGATGAAAAGGACCTGCTACTACATCTTTATTGTAATTAATATTTTCTGTCGTTTGAAGTCCAATACGAATGACATCAATATTATTCTTAATAAAAATTATATACATTTTCTTTGAAATTTCAACAGCCTCTTGCAAAGTCAAAGGAAGGAATCTTCCTTCTTTGTACATTCTTTCTAGATAAGTATTTTTAATCACCAAAGTAGGATAAATCCTCACAAAATCAGGTTTCAACTTCACAATCTTATAAGCGGTATTTAAAGATTTTTCTAAGTTATCTCCAGGTAGTCCTACCATTATTTGCAATCCTAATTTAAAGTCATATTGCCGAATTAGATTTACAGCTTTTACGACATCCTCACTTGTATGACCTCTTCTACTTTTTAAAAGCACTTCTTCATCCATTGATTGTACTCCAAGCTCTATTATTGAAACTTGGTATCTTTTAAGGTTTTGTAAAATCTTCGTGTCTATATAATCAGGACGAGTAGACAAACGAATAGCATCTATTTTGCCCTTATCCAAATATTCTTTTGCTATTCCTAAATAGAAATTTTGCATATCCTGGGGTATCCCTGTAAAACTTCCACCAAAAAAAGATACCTCTATTTCCGCATCCCTTGGAAGAGTTTTTAAATGACTTTCTATGGTTTGCCTTACCTCTTCTTCTGTTATCTCCCTTTGTTGCCCTGTTATCGAATTCTGATTGCAAAAAACACACTTAAAAGGACAACCTAAATGGGGTATAAAAATAGGTATTATATACATCTTCTTCTTCATAACAACTTCTACACTCCACTCAAAAGGCTTATTTTCCAGTTTTTTTGCATTAACTCTTTTATGCTATTTCTGGTACGTTTGGGCACAAACATTTTTCTTTAAAAAGTTTGTATTCAATCTAAAGTTTTAAGAGTTAAGTCTTAAGAAATACTTATAAAAACTTAAATCATCAGTAAGTTCGGGATGAAAAGAGGTAGCAAGCAAATTATCTTGCTGTGCTGCTACAATTTTACCTTGGTACTTCGCAAGTATCCTGACACTATTCCCTACATTTTCTATATACGGAGCCCTTATAAAAACCGCCTCTATTTCATTATTGGAAACCTCTGGTATTATAAGTTTTGTTTTAAAGCTGTCAAGTTGACTACCATATGCATTTCTTCTAACTGAAATATCCATTATTCCAAGGTGCACTTTGTCATCATTAATTATATATTTTGCCATAAGTATCATGCCAGCACAAGTGCCCCATATGGGAATGTCTGTGTCAAGATTTTGTAGGAAAAAAATTTTTATAACTG
>NZ_JAFCAC010000074.1:0-788 GCF_018588165.1 Thermoanaerobacter sp. CM-CNRG TB177 | reverse complement strand
CGGCTGGATCACCTCCTTTCTAAGGAGAGAGGCCTCACTGTTCATTTTTGAGGGGGTAAGGCCCTCGAGGGGACCTTGAAAACTGCACAAAGCCGTAAGTGGTCAAGAGAGGAAAGGGCGTACGGTGGATGCCTAGGCACCAGGAGCCGAGGAAGGGCGCGGCAAGCGGCGAAACGCCCCGGGGAGCCGCAAGCGGGCGTAGATCCGGGGGTACCCGAATGGGGGAACCCACCCGAGGGAATGCTCGGGTATTCACTGGTGAACACATAGCCAGTGGAGGGGAACCGGGCGAACTGAAACATCTAAGTAGCCCGAGGAAAAGAAAGAAAAGATCGATTCCCTGAGTAGCGGCGAGCGAAAGGGGAGGAGCCCAAACCATGCGAGTGTAGGAGGCCAAGGCTGATGCTTGCATGGGGTAAGGCACATACCGGGGTAGGGCCTTGGACCTACCAGTGATGTAGTAGAGCTAGCCGAATGGTACTGGGAAGGCCAGCCGGAGAGGGTGAGAGCCCCGTAGGCGAAAGCTTTAGTACATCACGAGGTATGTAGCCAGAGTACCACGGGATAGGCGACCCTGTGGGAAGGAGGGAGGACCACCTCCCAAGGCTAAATACTACCTGGTGACCGATAGCGGATAGTACCGTGAGGGAAAGGTGAAAAGGACCCCGGGAGGGGAGTGAAAGAGAACCTGAAACCGTACGCTTACAAGCAGTCAGAGCCTAGCGTAAGCTAGGTGATGGCGTACTTTTTGTAGAACGGGCCGGCGAGTTACGGTAGCAAGCGAGGTT